>NZ_JBFFKR010000275.1:0-4437 GCF_041555295.1 Ancylomarina sp.
AAAGATTATCAATGGCAAACTAATACGCAGCAAACTGATACCATACATATAGCTGATGTTGCTGAAAATTTTCATTCCTATATTTTGGAATGGACACCAGAATTGATGAAAGCCTATGTAGATGACAAACTTTATTTTGAGTATAAAAATGAAGGCTTGGGTGAAGCAAAATGGCCGTATATCAAACCATTCTACCTGATTCTAAATGTTGCAGTGGGTGGTGCTTGGGGTAATGTAGAGGGGATTGATGCTGATGCATTTCCTCAAACAATGGAAGTGGATTATGTAAGAGTTTATCAAAAGAAATAATCTCATTCATTACTGAATTTGGTGAAGAATTTTAAATAAAAGTAGAATACATGAATTTAAGATATACAGTTTTTGTATCGTTTATAGTTGCATTAGGAGGATTTCTAATGGGATTCGATGCCTCGGTTATATCGGGTGTTGTGAAATTTATTGAACCTCAATTCGATTTAACGAAAATTCAATTAGGATGGGCCGTTAGCTGTCTAACATTAACTGCGACTTTAGCCATGTTTATGGCTGGTCCTTTGAGTGACAAATTAGGAAGAAGAACGGTTCTTAAATATGCAGCAGCACTATATTTTATTTCAGCAATAGGATCAGCGATAGCTCCTAGCTTTTGGTTTTTAGTTTTGGCTAGAATGATTGGTGGGTTTGGTGTTGGAGCATCGCTGATTATTGCTCCTATGTACATTGCTGAAATTGCTCCTCCAAAAATGAGGGGAAGGATGGTTTCTTTGAATCAATTGAATATTGTACTAGGAATATCCGTCGCCTTTTTTACCAATTACTTGATTTTACAATTAGGAAAGTCAAATGCAGGCTGGGCTGAAATGTTACAGTTCAAAAATTACAATTGGCGTTGGATGTTGGGACTGGAATCCTTACCTGCCATCATATATTTCGTATTTCTATTTTTCGTTCCACGCAGCCCAAGATGGTTAGCCATGAATGGATTGGATGATGAAGCGTTACAAGTAATGGAGAAGTCATTGGGAGCTGATGAAGCAAAAATTCAATTAAAATCGATTACTCAAAGTATTAAAGCATCTCCACAAAAGGAGAAAACTTCACTAAAAGAATTGTTTAAGCCTTCCATGAAACTTGTATTGTTGATTGGGATTGTGATTGCTATCACTCAGCAGATTACGGGTATTAATTCAGTATTCTTTTATGCGCCCATGATTTTTGAACAAACCGGAATTGGAACTGACGCCTCATTTTCGCAGGCCATTCTAGTTGGGATTATCAATCTTGTATTTACACTTTTTGCTATTTGGTTAGTCGATCGTATTGGAAGAAAACCACTTTTGATTTTTGGTTTAACAGGTATTGCAATTTCAATGTTTATCCTTTCTGCCGGATTTGGCAGAGCAACTTATCAATTAACAGACAAAGATATTCAGGAATGCGAGTCATTTGCAGGTTCAAAGGATCTTGCTTCAATGCAAAATGTCGTTTACTATAGCGATTTGGATTTTAATAAGGCATTAAAAAATAATATAAGCGAAAAGGCTTTTAAAGAGCATAGAACAGATTTTATCTCGAAAGCAATTAGCATTAACCCATGGTTAGTCTTAATTGGTATTCTTGGCTTTGTTGCCTCTTTCGCCATTTCTATCGGACCAGTTATGTGGGTCTTGTTTTCGGAGCTATTTCCAAACCGAATTCGGGGACTTGCGATTTCCTTTGTTGGCTTGATAAATTCAGGAATAAGCTTCCTTGTTCAACTTGTGTTTCCATGGGAACAGATGAATTTTGGGAATGCAACAACCTTTCTCATTTATGGAATCTTTGGAGCAGTAGGACTCGTATTTGTCTTTTTTATGCTACCTGAAACGAAAGGGAAATCCTTGGAAGAATTAGAATTGATACTTGTAAGAGAATAATAAACAAACTCTTAAATCGGTAAAATCCGATTGTAAGTTTTAGATATAATAAGCAGAAGTTTTTACTATAGAAAATGATTGAAGTAGAATCAATTAATATTAAAATGAAGAAGAATAACATTTATTTGGGAAACACGAATTTGAATTACAGCGGGGCTGAAGTTGAGGGGAAATTCGTTGAGCTACATAATGAAAAGTTTTACAAGATCAGCAATTCTGATCAAATGTCAGACTTCTTTATGAGTATAGTCAGTGATTCCGATCACTGGATGTTCATATCGAGTAATGGTTCTTTATCGGCTGGAAGAAAAGACAGGAACAATGCCTTGTTCCCTTATTATACTGTTGATAAAATTCACGATTATAGAGATAAAACAGGGAGTAAAACTATTGTTTTAGTTGAAAAGGATGAGAAAACTCTTTTGTGGAAACCATTCTCTAATGGTCTTAGAAACATATACAAGATTGAAAGAAATTTGTATAAGAGTATTTACGGTAACAAGGTCATTTTTGAAGAGGTAAATGTCGATTTGGGAATGAGTTTCCAATATGCTTGGAGCAATACCGAGAAATTTGGTTTTGTGAAAACATCCAAGGTTTCCAACCTAAGCGATAAAACAGTAAAATTCGAGATTATTGATGGGATTGAAAACATACTGCCTAGTGGTGTTGATTACGATTTTCAGAATGAATATAGTAATTTATTAGATGCCTATAAAAAGTGCGAATTACTTGAGGAAAGTGGTCTGGGATTATATATGCTGAGCTCAATTCCTGTTGATAGAGCGGAACCAAGTGAATCCTTAAAAACCTCAACGGTTTGGTCTTATGGTTTGGAAGGCAGTAAAATTCTGTTGTCTGCTAAACAAATCGATCGCTTTAAAGAGGGCTATCCAGTTGAAACAGAGATAGATATTAGAGCCGCGAAAGGTGCCTACTTTTTAAATTCTGAGCTTGAGTTGGGGCAAAATGAATCCAGAGAATGGATGATTATTGCAGAACTGAATCAGGATAGCGTAGCTGTAGCCGATTTGAATAATTTTATTAAAACCGAAAAGAATATTGCGGGTTTAATAGCAGAAGATATTGCTTTAGGAACAACGAATTTGATCAAAATTGTTGCTGATGCTGATGGTTTGCAAATGGGAGAGGATGACCTGGCTTATGCCCGACATTTTTCAAATACCCTTTTCAATGTTATGAGAGGTGGTATTTTTGTAGATAATTACCATGTAGACTCTGTTGATTTTAAATTGTTTGTTCAGCAAACAAATAAACCAATTGCAAAGGCATTTCAAGAGTGGATTGATCAATTACCAGCAAAAATTGCTTATACGGACTTGAATCAATTGGCTGAAAAAACAGGGAATTCTGATTTAATAAGAATCTGTTATGAATACCTTCCTTTAACATTTAGTCGAAGACATGGTGACCCTAGTCGACCATGGAATCAGTTTTCTATCGAAACAAAAAATGAAGACGGCTCACCAAAATTGAACTATCAGGGAAACTGGCGTGATATTTTTCAAAACTGGGAAGCTCTTGGGCTTTCATACCCTGAATTTTTGGAAGGCATGATCAGCAAGTTTGTAAATGCATCAACTGCCGATGGTTATAATCCATACCGAATTACAAGAGAAGGAATTGATTGGGAATGCCCAGATCCAAATGATCCATGGGCTTATATTGGATATTGGGGCGATCACCAGATCATTTATCTTCAAAAATTTCTTGAGTTATCCAATGAATACCATCCGGGGAAATTGGAGAATCTACTTACCAAAGAGAATTTTGTTTATGCTAATGTTCCTTATAGAATTAAATCATACAAGGATATCGTTAAGAATCCGCAAGATACCATTGAGTTCGATTATGATCTAAATGATCAGATTAAAGGAATGGTTGACCATATTGGTGCTGATGCCCGATTATTGAAAAACGGTGACGATGGCTTGTACCAAGTCAATCTAACCGAAAAGGTTTTGGTAACTCTATTGACAAAGTTGAGCAACTTTATTCCTGAAGCTGGTATTTGGTTAAACACCCAACGTCCGGAATGGAATGACGCTAACAATGCCCTTGTAGGTAATGGTGTGTCTATGGTTACTTTGTGTTACCTGAGACGATTCCTAAAGTTTTGGTCAGAAAAGTTTAGTGAAATTTCAATAGAGGAAGTTCATATTTCCGAGGAAGTCAAAACTCTAATGGATTCCATTTTTAGTCTTTTTGTTGAAAATGCAGGCCTTTTAGAAAATGGATTTTCAGATGAAGACAGACGTCGTTTCGCTGATGTTTTGGGTGAAGCTGGAAGCAAATACAGAAATGGAATTTATGAAAATTCTTTTTCAGGCTTGAAAAGAAACGTAAAAGTGAGTGAGTTATTGGATTTCACCAATCTGGCTCTAATGTATATGGATCAATCCATAAAAGTGAACAAACGAGAAGACGGACTTTATCATGCATATAATCTGATCTCTTTTTCAGACCAAACTGTTTCTGTACGATATTTATACCAAATGCT
>NZ_JBFFKR010000276.1:0-4384 GCF_041555295.1 Ancylomarina sp.
AGAGGCTATTGATGAAATGGAGATGCCACGTGATTTTTTCCTTCAAAAAGCCAGTCGGATTGCTCGTTTAGGTTCGGGTAGTGCGTCGCGTTCTGTGTTTGGGCAGTATGCTATTTGGGGCGATATGGAAGGTTATACCGAGAGCTCTAATTATTTTGCCATCCCTTTTAAGGGGAATGTTCATCCTATTTTTAGGGATTTACAGGATACGATTCTGATGATAGATTCATCGCCCAAGAAGGTTTCGAGTACAGCAGGCCATGGGTTGATGATTGATCACCCATATGCTGATGCTCGTTTTCAGCAAGCACGTCTTAATATGGCCGATTTAATGGACGTTTTAGAGGATGGTGATTTTGATAAGTTCACTCGTATTGTCGAGAATGAGGCTCTTAGTTTGCACGGGCTGATGATGAGTTCAAATCCATCGTACACTTTGTTAAAACCGAATACACTTATCGCCATTGAGCGAATTAAGAACTTTAGGGAAAAAACTCAAACACCCATTTGCTTTACTTTGGATGCTGGGCCTAATATTCATCTTTTGTACCCAAAGGCTGAGGAAAATGTTGTTCAGAGTTTTATTAAGCAAGAATTAATTGAACTTTTGGAAGAGGGTAAATATATTCAGGATGGCATGGGAAACGGACCTAAGAGAATTAAATAAGACTTTGAAATGAATCATAGACCTGAACAATATTACGCTAAAATATTACTCTTTGGGGAGTACGCTGTTCTATTTAATTCAATGGGATTGAGTATTCCGTACACCCATTTTAAAGGAGAGTTGAGTTTTATCGATGAAAATAAATATACCGATAGGCTTTTTGCTCGCCGATCGAATGAGGAGCTTCGAAAATTCTGTGAGTATATTCAAGAAAATCAGCTTGATACTTTTATCCACATTAAAGCTCTTAAGAAAGATGTTGCCAAAGGTTTATATTTCGAGTCGAGTATTCCCGAGAGTTATGGCTTAGGAAGCTCGGGGGCTTTATGTGCAGCTGTTTATAAAAAATACGCACATAAGGCCATTCCCAATAACCGCATCATCCGTGCCGAACAGATTACCGAATTGAAAACTTTATTCTCTCAGTTAGAATCAGGTTTCCACGGACAGAGTTCAGGCTTGGATCCCTTAAATTCCTACCTGAAATTACCTCTGTTGATTCACAATTCTAACAAAATAGAATTGGTGACTTTACCGGGTCGTAAATTTGGACAGGATAGTGCCATTTTTTTAGTTGACACCGATAAGCAAGGCAATACAGCGCCTTTGGTTAAGGCTTTTCTTAAATCATGCGAGCAGGAAGAATACTCAGAACAAATTAAGCAGGAGTTTATTCCGCTCAACAACAGCTGTATTCAAGAGCTTATAAAGGGTGAATCGACTCCTTTCTTTAATAATGTAGCTAAGCTTTCAAGCTTTCAGTTACAGCACTTTAAATCGATGATTCCTGATGAATTCCTGTCTATTTGGGAGTTGGGGCTCGATAATAAAATGTTCTCACTTAAACTTTGTGGCTCGGGAGGGGGTGGTTTTCTTTTGGGATTCACTCAGAACTACAGCCAAACACAAGAACTTCTTATGAGTAAAGGCCACAAAATCGTTACCGTGTACCAGAACAATTAAGCCTTTTATGTCGTAAAGCTAAAATCGTATCGAATGATGCTTTCCGTGCGAGCCTATGGTTTCATCCGACGATCACTCGTTGTATATACTGATCTTCTCTATTAGTTTGCCGACTTACTGAGTATCTTTTCTTAAGATTCGAATACAATATTGTGCTTGTCTTGTGAAGATGCTTACTTATCCTGCTTGTATTCTTACATTTCCGCACCTAATACTGATAAGATTATTAATCCGTTATGTCAGTCATACTACTAAAACTTTAAGACAGGCTATTCGAATAGTAAGTTATATAGTTAGGCTTATAAGATTGACTACTGGTTTAATTAGCAATTAATCTCGTTTAATCAGTTTTCTTAATCCACCAGCTATCGGAAGAAGGAAAAGGAACTCCTTCTTACTAGCAGTGAGTTCCTTTTGCCCTTATAACTTATCAGATATAGAAAAAGGAAGCAACTGGCTTCCTTTTCTGTTTTACGTAGAGACTTATTCAGCCTGTTTGGATATTTTATTTTTATAGAATTTGCTATTACGCTCGCGTTTGTATTTATGAGCATAGGCAGTTCGTTTGTCGGGCTGTTTTCTATAGGCAAAACGACCATAGGCGATTAATTCATCAATCTCTTCTTTAAGCATGCTATAGCACTTATCACGTAAGGTCAATAGTTCATCTTTCACATACATTCGGCCATTATACCCACCAAGAATATGAGCTATTCTACTGGCTTCGTCTGCAGCTTTTTCGCACTTGCTGGTGTCGAAATGAATAGCCTCTAATGGCTCTTTATTGGCTCTACCAAGTACCGCTAAGCCTGCCAGATCTTGAATAGCCTTGGCATGACTGCGACCTTTCTTTATCGCACGAACTTTTTTCATAAGCCGTTCATCATCTCGGTATGCAAAGTTCATGGCCTCTATCAACTCGCTACGAAGCGCATATAAATTTACGGATTCTATTTTCCAGATTTCCTTCGCTTTTTGTTTCTCTGTTTTTTGTTCTTCCCAATTTACTTGCGCAGTGCGAAGCTTTGAGGTGATTATTTTTATTCTATCCAATATATTTGGAGGCATGCCAACCGCAACAAGATCCTGTAAATCGATGCTTCCTCTGGTGTGCAAACTATCGGCTTCGTGCAGAAAAATGGCTACGGGTGTTTCTATAGGTTTAATTCTATCGGGAGGCAGTTCCTGTATTTCATTCGTGATAACTGATAGATCATCTTGGTTTGACATTGGGGTATAATTTAAAACTGATGTAAAAAGCCTTCTCTCTTATTCCTGATCACAACTCCAGCGCTTTATTATGATTTTGCTTATCAAAATCAGGATCTAATTTATAAATTTATTGTGGAAAGGTAAAATGATGATCTTGAAACTAATTATACTAATGCTGAAATAATTAATAGTTTTTTTATGAATTGTAGGATTTCGATTCAAAATAAATCCCGATCTGCTGATGCAAATCGGGATTGTTGTTTTTATGTGTCTAATGATTTATTTCAATTTCGCTTTTCTTCTGCGTTGCGCTCTAAAATAGAGGAACTGTGAGCGCAGGCTGTATACCCCACCAACAATTACAAAAAGGAATATGATTTGTTTGCGTCCCAGGCTAAATTCGGCTACTAAGCCCTTTGTTAGCATCACAGCTGACATCACGACTAAAAGAAGAGTCAGAACACCTGCCAGGTGACCGATTACGGAATTCTCATTTTTAATACCATTGGTGAAAGAGAACAGAATTAGTCCAAATACAGCTGGAATTAGAGCTGTGTATTGCAAGTCACCAAGCTCTAGATATCTCATAATAAAACCGAAAGAACCTAATAGGATTAAAAGGAAGGCGTAAAATTTATTGATGTTATGTGCTTTGTCCATGATTGAATGTTTTTATTTATTTAGAATGAATAAAAATACAAAATAATTCAATTCATACAACAAAGGATCTCGTATTTGTGAATAAGGAGTACCAAACGCTTAAAAATAAGAAAGGCTGTTCGTAATGAACAGCCTTTCTTGGACAACCTTAAAACTCAACCATGAATTGATTATCGAGCCTTAACTACTAGGAATTTTGAAGACTTCCAAAATTCGTCAACATTAGTAATGGTAATACCTTTACCTTCTTCAAACTTATAAGAGCTTTCAGAGTGAGTAGTTACCAAAGTAATCTTCTTTCCTTCAACAGGAATCAAAGTAGTCTCAGTGATATCAATTTTTTCAAATTCTTTTGTATCTGCATTCTCGTTTAAAACTGTAGCAGCGGCGATTCCGATGATACCACCTTTTTTAGAGATTAAATTTTTATCTTTTAGCTCAGAGTTAGAACCTACTACATAGTAAGCAGTGTTCATTGAAGTTGTTCTTTCGCTAATAGTTTGAGCTTGATCAGCATTTACAGTAGTTAACTCGGTAACTACAGTATTTAATTTAGTAACGTTTTCGTTTAATCCTTCAACTTTAATGTTAAGGTTAGCAACTTGCTCTGTTAAAGCAGCAATATCAGCTTCTTTCTGAGCATTATCAGCTTTCAAACGATCAGTTAATTTTCTCAACTTAGAGTTTTGGTACCAGCTACCTTTAAGTTTCTTGTCTAAATCAGCAATCTTAGCTTTGTTCTGCTCAAGTAAGTTGTTGATAGCAGCGATGTTTTGTGAAATTTTTTGTTTTTGAGATTTTGTAGGAGTCTCAGAAGCAACAGCTACAATATTCTCTTTTTCTTTGATGATCTCAAGATTCTCTTCGATAGAGTTTAAAGTA
>NZ_JBFFKR010000277.1:0-4351 GCF_041555295.1 Ancylomarina sp.
CATTTTGAATTCCCAAACAAGTTAAACGTACGGCCGGTGGAAGTGAAAAAATCACAGTAGCTACAACTCCGGGAGTATTTCCTACACTAAAAAAGAAAATAGCCGGAATCAGATAAACAAAGGCTGGCATGGTTTGCATCAAGTCAAGTATAGGACGAATAATCACATCAGCGGTTTTGCTTCGAGCAGCCAAAATTCCCAGTGGAATACTCAAAATCAGGGCAATCACGGTTGAAACAATAACCAGTGTAGTTGTTTGTATGGATTCTTCCCAGTACCCCATTGCAAAAATCAACAATAAGCCAAATATGACAAATAATGCCATTCCAGCTCCTTTTTTTAATCCTTCTAATTTAAAGGCACTTTTCCCAGCATTGGCATAATAAGCCCCTAAGGCTACAAATGCAATAATGATATAAAAAGGAATGCCCAAAAACACGTCGTTCATACCATCAACCGTCCATGAGATGATATCATCAATAGCTCCCCATAAGCCGGAAAAATTCTCTTCCAGCTTATTAATTCCGGCTTCTATATATTTACCTAGATCAATTAATTTTTCCATATTACATTTCGTTTGCTTGTTCTTTTAATTCACTTATCTCTTTTTTACCAAATCGCGTCGCTTCAATAATCAACGACGTTTGAGATACCAGTCCAAGTAACTTCCCTGTTTCATCCCCTATAACAGCTAGAGGGTATTTAGTCCCTGTAATTAGGGGTAACATATCTTCTACTGAATAGTGTTTATATACACTAGGGACATCTGTCTTCAGAGCTTTCTCAATAGAGGTTTCTTTTTCTATTTCCAATTCCAGAAGGTCTTGCAACCAAACGTAACCCAGAAATACTCTATTCACATCCTCCACAGGAAGAACATCAACTCCAACTGTACGCATTTTACGGATGGCCCCTCTCGGACCATCTTTAGGCATTTGAACCATCGTGTTTTTTGTAAACATCAGCGTTTCAGCCGTAATAATAGTTTTTCGATCTACTTTATGAACAAAAGCTTCAACGTATTCAGTTGCCGGAGCTGTTAGAATTTCTTCTGCTGTACCAATTTGGTCCACAACACCATCTTTCATAATCGCAATACGGTCACCAATTTTCATGGCTTCATCCAAATCGTGAGTAATAAATACAATCGTTTTTTGCAACTTGCTTTGTATTTCCAGAAGCTCATCCTGCATATCCGATTTAATAAGTGGATCGAGTGCCGAAAATGCTTCGTCCATAAGCAAAACTGCCGGATCGTTTGCCAGAGCACGTGCTAAACCTACACGCTGTTGCATACCTCCTGACATTGACGATGGATATTGATATTCATAACCTTTTAAGCCCACGGTTTCGAGTGCTTGTTGGGCTTTTTCTTCCCGCTCCTGTTTTTCTTCTCCCCTAATCTCTAATCCAAAAGCAGCATTCTCAATAATTGTTCTGTGTGGCAGGAGACCAAACTTTTGAAATACCATACTCATTTCTGTACGTCTGGTTTCCAATAGTTCTTTATTTGTTTCACGAGTAATATCATGCTCATCGAAAAAAACTTTACCGGCGGTAGGATCGATAAGTCGGTTCAAACAGCGGATTAAAGTAGATTTTCCACTTCCCGATAAACCCATAATAACAAAAATCTCTCCTTCCTTAATTTCAAAATTAACCTTGTTGACCCCAACAGTACATTTTGTTTTCTTAAGAATTTCATCTTTTGAAACCCCTTTCTCAAGTAGAGCAAGAGCCTCACGTTTACGTTTTCCGAAAATCAGGGTTAAGTCCTCAACCTTGATCTTTATTTTTCTTTTATCCGACATAACATCTCATTTTTCTAAATAAATAACCCTGGGGCAAGCCCACAAGATATTTAATGGTATCTCACTTTCGTTAGATAAGCGTTTTTAAGACGCAAAAGCTCTCAACCATTAGTAAAACACGCTTTTATAAAAGCGTTATGAAAGCCTAAGGTTTTCAAGCTTTCCTCTTTTAACCCCGAGGCAAGCCTCGAGGAATTCTATTGATTAAAAGTAATAACCGACATTAATATTGAAACGCATCTCCCAGTCAGCGTCAGGAGTTCCTTCAGCCAAAGCATTGGTCCATTCAGATCCTAGCCAAGGTTGATTTTTACCTGCAGCCATATCAAAATAAGTATAAATGTTACCTGCCGTAAACATGGCACCCGTTACATTCATCATAGAACTTTCGAAATTGCTTTCTGCCTTATCCATATATCCAAAATCGTTATAGATAACAACACTAGATACTGGCCCCCATTCCAAAGGAATAGAATAGCTTAATCCAAGCGTATAGATACTTGCTTCGGCTGCAACCAAATAAGGTGCGCCATAGGCAGTCATAGCAACAACATCATCCCGTTCTCCAACTGGATTCTCAGGACTGTATTTGTAATTGGCTATTTGAGCTTTTACACCAAATTTACCTGCTTTCAATTCGTAATAAGCAGCAAGGGCATAATGATTTCCTATATCTTCGGTATCTATATTATACAGACCTCCGTATTGTGCAGATACACCCATACGGTGTTTTGCATTTGTAGTATTGATTTTATAAGACAAATCTCCATTCAGTTGATTCACCTCTTTATTTCGGAGAATAAGATTCCCATCATTATCCGAACTTGAACCTACATCGTAAGAGTAACGGCTATTGGATACATCTGAATTATTTCCAAATTGAAGTTCTTCCGCATTTTTGAAAAAGGCTACACTATAGTCCCAATTTTCACCCTGATGCGTATACTTTAACCCCATGTCGTGATCATCTTCTAAACCAACATAGTAGTTTAAGCTAAAGAACCATGAGTTAGAATTGTATTTTGTGATACCAAAAGGAACCTGAGTTAAACCGAATTGCAATTCGTCATTTTCATTAAAATCGTAGGCAATCCAACCTTGTTTTAACATGGCTCCTCCAAAACCTTCTGAATAAAATCTGTATTCAGCATTTAATTTTAAGCCTTTGTATTTTGCTTTGGCGTTTAATCGGAATACATCGAAACCCAAATCGCCGCCACGTTTTTGTTGAGCATCTTTCCAAGTAGAATAATTGTAATTGAATCGTAATGCTCCGCCAATTTCAACAAGAGGTTTCTCCTGTGCTTGCACGGAAATAGTGGACACAAGGAAACAAATCCCCAGCCACGTTTTTAAATAAAACATAAATGTAAATTAGATGAATATAACATGCCAAATATTGAAGGCATGCAATTGAGTTTCCGTTTTTAAAACGAATATATAGGTAATCTTAATTGTAGGATGGTGGTAGAAATTTATCGGACAGTATTCTGAAAATAAGAAACTGAAAGCTATAGATTCTGGTATTCCTTGTATTGTGAAGTTCACTTGGTTTTAATCCCATAGCGGACAAATGTAGTCATTTTTTAATCGCTCACACTATAATTAACTGATTTTCAAGAATTTTCATTTGAAAACAAATTAATATTCACATTTTAACTGTTAAACTGAACTAATACTATACTCTGATAGAAAGTTGCATAATGGGTGTTTAAGTTAGCTTTTATATCGTGAAAAAAAAGATCTTGTCACCTGACTCAGATCACGTCAATAATCGCTAGTATCCTACTATTTATTCATTTTATTGAATATTTTCACATGAGTGAATTTATAATAACTCAGTATAAGTCTTCATTTAGAAGAACAGGATTACAGTCACAAATTTTGTAGCTTTGAAACAGCAATAAGACCTTACAAACATCGAAACCTATAAATATGATTTTATTAGATAAGCCCTACGTTTCTCAATTTTTAAAGGATACGATTACCAAATATAATTATCCAGCAATTGATACGGGTGATATTATTGAAAATGGTGAAATCGCTTTAATTAGCACTGAGGAAATCATAAAACAATTCAAAAACAAACCTAATAGTCGTCTTTACACCAATTCTGAGAACTCAATAAACTGGGTAACGACCAATTTAGCCTTTACAAGGCTTCCAGAATATATTAACCTTTTTAAAAACAAAGTTGAATTTCGTAAGTTGATTAAAAGTATCTATCCCAATTTCTTTTTTAAGGAAGTCGCACTTCAGGATCTTAATCAGCTCGACTTAGATGAACTCCCTATGCCCTTTATTATTAAACCAGCAGTTGGTTTCTTGAGCTTAGGTGTTCACAAAGTGATAAACGAGAATGAATGGCAAAAAGTAAAGCAGGATATTGAAGATGAATTTACGAATGCTAAGCGCCTGTTCCCTATTGAGGTGGTCAATGCCTCATCTTTCATTATTGAAGAAGTGATTGCTGGCGATGAATTTGCCTTCGATGCTTATTTTGATGACAAGGGTGATGCAGTGGTTCTTGGTATTTCAAA
>NZ_JBFFKR010000278.1:0-4260 GCF_041555295.1 Ancylomarina sp.
ATGAGATTCAACCGCACGGATATAATCCTCAGGCCAATTAGCCTCTTCAAGTATTTCTCTAGTTTTAATGGTATGTCTATCAGGCGCAACTTCCCAGTCCATATCATGAACCAATCCGATTATACCCCACTTCTCTTCATCCTCTCTATGAATTTTTGCATAATAACGCATAACCGCTTCTACAGCCAAAGCATGTTTGATTAAACTGTCCGTTTTTATATACTGCTTAACGAGCTCAAAAGCTTCATTTCGAGTAGGAATATGCTTTTCCATTTTTGAAAAAATATTTGAATTTATAATTGAATACCTAAAAATATCCAAAAGTTTTACTTTCAAGAGCATCCTAGCCAATAATTATCTGATCAACTATCAAAAACTATAGCTTGTCGAAGTTCTTTATTTTCAAAATCGACATCTTTTAGGTATATTCGGATCCACAACTCTTATATTATCATTTATGAAGAAAGACAACAGACGAAAATTTATACAAAAATTAGGTGTAACAGTTGGAGCAACAGCACTTCTTAATACAGAAAGTATTGCTTCAATAAGCAATATGCAATCAAGCAAAGATCTAGAACGATCAGAATTCTTGAATAATTATGAAAATTGGGTCAATCAATACATCAATGTGGTTGAGAAGGAAAAATCTGACAAGTTTAATATGGCCAACAAACATCGCATTATGGAGTTATCGCATCAAGCCAAAGACTGGCAAGAGAAAATTGCGGTCTATTTAAATGACGATACTTTTAAGAAGCGTTACATCCAACTGTCTATGCGCTTATCAGATAGTATCAGTAATGAACTTGAAGCATAGTGAAATTTCAAGTTGAATAAATGACAGATAAGTAGCTTCGAATGATTAAAAATGGATATTCATCAAAAGCTAAATATCATGTATATTTTTAGCTCAAAACGCATACATTTTTCTCTTACCCCCTAAAATAATATTAAATTAAGTATTAATGATTGTGAATACTCCTTAAATGAGAAGAGTAAACAAAAGAATCAAGTCAGCTTGATTCTTGAATTCTCTTTATGGTTGCAATTTAAAAACGATTCTCAAAAGACTGATATGTTATTATGCTAGACTGCAACTTTCTTAAAGATCTCAATTGCAAGTCTCATTTTGGAATGGCTTGCAGCCTCCTTTTTCAAAACAAAATATTTTATGTATATTTGAATCTTCAATTATTATTAATACCATATATGGAGAAAGACAACAGAAAAAAAATTACACAAGAATTAAACATAACAGTTGATTCAACTGCGCTTCTCAATACAAAAAGCACTGAATCATTAGCTAGTGCACTAACAAACAAAGATGAAGAACGATCAATATTCTTAAGGAATTATGAAAATTGGATTAATCAATACATCAATGTAGTCGAGAAGGTAAAATCTGATGAGAACAATATAGCCAACAAACATCGTATCATGAGACTTTCGCATCAAGCAAAAGGTTGGCAAGAGAAAATTGCAGTCTATTTAAATAACGATACTTTTAAGCAACGTTACATTCAATTGTCTATGCGTTTATCGGATAGCATTGCAATGAATTGGAAGCTTAGTCGCACTTTAGTATAAATCAAAAAAAGAGAAATCACTCGATGCTGATTTCAATAATTACAGAATAACAGATATAAAAAAAGCCCCGACAAAATCGGGGCTTATCTGTAAACAAAGTATTCTAGTTTTCTGTTAAAATATTCTCATCATATTCTACTTCGAATCTTAATTTGTGCTTAGCCTCTTCTTGTGCTAAGTTTAAGAATAACTTCTTCTCAACTTCATTAGTTGTTGCAGCAGCCAAATCGCTATACAATCTGAAAGCAGATTTCTCTTTCTTCATAGCAATAGTTAATGCCTCCTGATAAGTCATATTTGCTTTATCTTCGTCAACTTCAACTAGATAATCAGCAATTTTCATATCAGAAACCTTTGCATCAGAAAAACTCTGTCCCTTACCATTCTTGATAGCTTCAAGTTTAGCACGGTGTCCCATTTCTTCAATAGCATATTGCTCAAAAGTTTCTTTAATTTGCTTATGCTTCATTTTAGCTGCAAGAGCTGTATAAAATTCAGCCGCCATAATTTCTTCATTGATGGCGAAATCAAGAATGTCGTTTATTGATTTGAACTCTTTCATATTAAGAATTTTTAAAATCAGTATTATATATAAGTGTACGTATTAAACTTACACTTTTTTTCTAATTAATTAGACAGATATTTTTCAGTCAAATAGATATCCATATTCTTAGCAGCTTTTCTACCGTCTCCCATTGCAAGGATTACAGTTGCACCACCACGAACAATATCACCACCAGCAAACATTTCTGGAATAGATGACTGCATCTTATCTTTTACAACCTCGATAGTTCCCCACTTAGAAACATCAAGACCTTCAACCGAGTTAGGAATTAGTGGATTTGGTGATACACCAACAGCCACAACCACAACTTCACAATCAAGAATATACTCAGATCCTTCAACTGGAACGGGTCTTCTACGTCCTGAAGCATCAGGCTCGCCTAATTCCATTTTTTGAACCTTCATCTGAGATACACGACCTTCTTCGTTAGCGATGTACTCAATTGGGTTAGTCAATGTCAAGAACTCAATACCCTCTTGTTTAGCATGGTGAACTTCTTCAACACGAGCAGGCATTTCTGCTTCTGATCGACGATAAACAATCATAGCACGCTCAGCACCTAAACGCTTAGCAGTACGAACTGAGTCCATAGCAGTATTACCACCACCAACAACGACTACATTTTTACCTCTTAATACTGGTGTATCAGATTCTTCGCTATCAGCACCCATCAAGTTCACACGAGTTAAATACTCATTTGATGATAGAATACCATTAGCATTCTCACCTGGGATATTCATGAAACGTGGTAAACCAGCACCTGATCCTACATAAAATGCTTTATAACCGTCAGCTTTCAAATCGTCAATGCTTGCAGTTTGTCCTACGATATAGTTCGTGATGAATTTCACACCCATACGACGTAAACTTTCAATCTCAACATCAACAACTGCGTTTGGCAAACGGAATTCAGGAATACCATATTTCAACACGCCACCAATTTCGTGAAGTGCTTCGAATACTGTAACGTCATAACCTAATTTAGCCATATCGCCAGCAAATGATAATCCAGAAGGACCTGAACCAATTACAGCAACTTTAATTCCATTTGCAGTTACCATTTCTGGTGTAGAAACGTGTCCTGACTCTCTTTCGAAGTCAGCAGCAAAACGCTCCAAGTAACCAATTGCAACAGCAGGCTGGTTTAATTTCGTTACATAAAAACACTTTTGCTCGCACTGCAACTCCTGTGGACAAACACGACCACAAACAGCTGGCAATGCAGATGTTTCTTTCAATACTGAGGCAGCTTCAAGAATCTCGTCACACTCAATATGCTTGATAAACTTAGGAATGTTAATGCTAACCGGGCAACCTTCCATACAAGTTGGATTCACACAGTCCATGCATCGGCTCGCCTCGACTAAAGCTTGTGCTTTAGTTAGTCCAATATTTACTTCGATACGTTGCGATGTGATACGAACCTCAGGCACTGTTTCAGCCATTAGTGCACGCTCAATCGACATACGATCTTTAGCTTTTATCTTTTTCTGAAGAGCTACTCTCCAGTCTTGTTTTCTTTCGTTCTTGATATATTCTTCAGACCTTTCCATTGTCCAGGTATTTTTGTGTTGCTATTCTTAAGATTGAATTCTCTATTTCTGAAATTGATCAAACTTATCAACTTCCTCTTTCTTGTAACCACCAAGACGAGACATCATTTCATCGAAATCGATTTGATGTGCATCGAACTCAGGACCATCAACACAAGTAAATTTGGTTTTACCACCAACAGTAACACGACAAGCGCCACACATACCTGTACCATCAACCATGATACTATTTAAACTAGCAACAGTAGGAATTTCATACTTCTTAGTTAATAAAGAACAAAATTTCATCATAATTGCAGGACCAATAGTCACACACTCATCAATCTTTTCTCTCTTAATAACCTCTTCCATTCCCTCAGTTATTAGACCTTTCTTACCATAAGAACCATCGTCAGTCATAATAATCAACTCATCCGAATGCTTACGCATTTCATCTTCAAGAATGATTAAATCTTTGTTACGAGCAGCCAAAATAGTAATTACCTTGTTTCCAGCTTTTTTGTAAGCTTCAACAATTGGTAACAAAGGTGCATTTCCTACACCACCGCCACA
>NZ_JBFFKR010000279.1:0-4208 GCF_041555295.1 Ancylomarina sp.
GCTTCGCCCAAACCCGACTTCATTTTTTGGCTTGATCCAAAAAACGAAGCAAAAAAGATCAAGGCTGCTTTTTAAATATCTTTCTTATTTGCCTCATGCTTAAGTGTGGCCGGGTGATTTTCGAACATCCCGATCGTTCGGGACAACTTCCCGGTCTTACTAAAGCTTTCGTTAAACGAAAAATATTTAAAAGAGAGGCCCTATTTCCTTAAGCTCAAAAAATGAACCCCTTGTTCCTAATATTGAGCTTAATTGTGAGATTAGTAATGAAATACAAGGCACAAACAAAAACGTTTAGGACGGGATTGGTTTATTTTTATTAATTATTTCGATTTAATACTGCAGCCAATAGCTTTTGTTGCAGTTACCATTGGTTTTTTGCCTTGCAATAAGGCATCAACAGCATCGCCAACATAGTGCTTTGTTGCCATCGCTGCACTTTTGTAGTTGTTGTCTATAGCTCCAATATATTCGACTTTATGCATCCCCTTTTTTGTGCTGAGAATAAAAACGTGAGGCGTTTTAGTTGCACCAAATCTTTTATAAATATCTTGCTTTTCGTCAATCAGATAAGGAAAAGTAAAACCTTTTTCATTCGATCGTTTAATCATGTTCTCGAAAGAATCGCTTTCGAATAGTTCAGGATCGTTGGGGTTTATGGCAATCACAGGAAAACCTTTCGCTTTATACTTTTTGTCAAGCTCTATAATTCGATTTTCGTAGGCCACCGAATAAGGACAATGGTTGCAGGTGAATATCACTATAAAGCCCTTAGCATTCTCATAATCGGAAAGGGAGACATGCTTGCCATCCACATTTTTTAGTTTAAAATCTGCTGCCTTGTCGCCAACTTGATACCCTTGTGCGTTTACGCTTATTGTGGCCAATATAAATAGGCCCAGAATGATTATTTTCTTCATAATACTCAATTTTAATTTGTTTGTGCTCAGTGTAAATAATATAGTTTAGACGCAGATTTTCATGATCTAATTATGATTTATGTGCAGGACTAAAATATTTGTTTTTTAAAATCATATTTAATCAGCGTCTAAGTATTTATTTAAATTGTAATTGTGCTTCTTGTAAATGAAATATTTTAGACGCAGATTTTAATGATCTTATATGATTTATGTACAGGACTAAAATATTTGTTTTTTAAAATCATATTTAATCAGCGTCTAAGTATTTATTTAAATTGTAATTGTGCTTCTTGTAAATGAAATATTTTAGACGCAGATTTTAATGATCTTATATGATTTATGTGCAGGACTAAAATATTTGTTTTTTAAAATCATATTTAATCAGCGTCTAAAGATTTTTTTTGATTCATTTTATCAATAGACTCAGCCAATTCTTCGTAAGAGACTTGGCGAGTGAAAACTTCTCTCTGATCTTTCTTATAGATTACCGTGGCAGGAAGTGCGCCATCCCACTTTTCATCGACCTTACTAATCCAGTTATCTGCATCAGGATCGTCGAGTATCACGATTTCGGAATTTACTTTTCGTTTAGTTCGAAACTTATTTAAACGTTCTACTACAGTCTCTCCAAAATCGAGACTCACCAGTATTACTTTGACTTTTTTATCGGCATAGTTTTTACGAATAGCTTCGAAGTGGGGGAGCTCTTCAACGCAAGGTTTACACCACATGGCCCAAAAGTTAATGACGTATGTGGTATCGTTTTGAGAATGGAAGATAGGCTCAAGCTCGTCGAAATTGTAGGTTTTAATTTCCTGGGCTGAAACAAGTTTGCTTGGTATAAGAAGTACGAGAATAAGTAATAGTTGTAAACTGAATCTCATTTTAGTATATATAAAGATGTTTAAGTATTAAATATACTGCAATTGGATGATAATGAGAAGTAAAGTTTGTTATTGAGCTGTTAAAAGAAAGCATCGTGCTATGGATGGGGCTAATGTAATAGCGAAAAGAGGGTGTTCAAAAAGTTTAATAGTTCGTCATTCAGAACTTGTTTCAGTACCGAACTTGAGAGGTCTACGAAGTTAATCTCTGTACAATGATTATGAGATCCTGAAATGAATGGGCTTCGCCGAACTATGTTACAGGATGACGTTCAATATTATGCTCTCATATTTTTGGACCTCCTAATTTTGCAAGCCTGCGACTTGTGGTGGAGGGGTAATGGATATGCAAACGAAAAAAGCAGCTTACTCCGAGAAGTAAACTGCCTTTATGGTCTTTGGTCGGACCGATTTTATTTTTTCTTCAAAAGCAGCGCGTCAAGCGAAAACTTACGGCTACCTACCACAAAAATAACCAGGTAAACGAGTAGGTATAATAGTGCAAATTCTTTTTTAGCAAAAGGATCGTTGCCGTGTATCATGAAGGTTGCCACAAGCATGGTTACAATTAAGGGGATAGTAGCAAAACGTGTAACTAAGCCTAATCCGATTAGTATAGAGCAAACAACTTCAGCAAAAACAGCGAGTGCTAACGAAAATGTCGCTCCCATGCCAAAAGGATCGGCAAATTGAATTTCGTTACCCGAAAATAGGAGGTTAAGCTTACCCAAGCCATGTGTTAGCATAAAAGCAGCAATTGTCACTCTCAATACCAGGCTCAACAGATCTAAAAGACTGTCGTTGGTGCCAATATGTAATAATCTTTTCATAATTGTAATGATTGATGTGTTTTAATATTCTTATAGGTTTTCTATATGCAAATGTAAAATTTATAAGGCACTTGGGTCTTAACTAATTGTTAAAACTGTAAAATAAAATACGTTTTTGTCTTTTATTGAGGGCGCATGCATAAAATGAGAGGGAGAGCTCCTGTGAATATAGGCTGAATGAAATTGAGATAGCTGATTTCTCAACTATCTCAATAACTATTTAATCTTTTAATAAGGCCTCGTTAAATTTATAATCGGAGTAGTGAACCTTGTAGAGAATACTATAGAAAGCTGGGATAAATACCAGTGTAATTATAGTTCCAAACAAAAGCCCTACCATAATTGAAGCAGCCATTGGTTCCCACATTAAACCACCACCTAGGTAAAGTGGAATTAGTCCGAGCGAGGTTGTAAATGTTGTAAGTAAGATAGGTCGGAAACGCTGCAGACAAGCTGCAATCACAGCATCTTGAGGGGATCGTTTCAATTCATTAATCTCAATTTCTATCCTGTCGATGAGAACAATGGCATTGTTGATGACAATTCCGGCAAGGGAAATGACGCCAAGGAAGGCCATGAAACCAAAGTAGGAGCGAAGCACAATCAAACCAATAACGACACCTATAACGCCCAATGGAATCGTACTGACTACCATTAATGTTTTTCGGAATGAATTGAACTGAATGACCAGGAGAAGCAGAATAATGAAAGCTGATAGGGGTAAATAATCAATTACGGCTCCCATATTATCAGAAGTGCTCTTACTGTCTCCACCCAATTCGTAGACGTAACCATCTGGCCAGTTTTGTGTTTGTTCGTTGAGCCATGGATTAAGTTCTCCCATTATTTCTGAAGCATTGCCGTATTCGTTCAGTTCACTTGAAACGTTGATGCTTCGTATCAGATTTAAACGCTTGATTTTAGCATATTGCCACTGAGGGATGATAGAGGCAACTTGCGATAAGGGCACTGATCGTCCGGAGTTTTGTGAGAATACATTCATGGTTTCGATTGATTCATAAGTCTGTTCCTGACTATCGAATCCTCTCAGCAGAATCGGAATATTTTGGTCATCCTCCCGGTATTCCCCGGTTTTGAATCCATCCAATACCGTTTTTAGAGAGGTGGCAATATCCTGATTGGTTATACCTGCTACTTGCGCATTGTTCTGATTGATATCGATGATGAATTTTTTGGTTTTAGGACCCCAGTCATCCTTCACATTCTTTGTTCCATTGATGGCAGAGAGTCTTGATTTAATTTGCTCCGATAATACCGACAGCACATCAGGATCTTTACCTGAAACCTTAATCTCGATGGGTGTACCTCCACCTCCGGCAGCCAGCGGACCCACCTTAATATCTGCATTTGGGAACTGTGAAAAACAGTATTCGTCCAAGCGGGAAATCATCTGATTGTTAACTTCAAATGTACTGGTATTTACCAGAATATGGGCGTAGCTCGAGTTGGCTTCGTCCTGTGAATATCCCAAATCATATGAGTTTGGCCCTTGTCCTATAAAAGAAGACCAATCGGCAATCCCCTCTGAGCGGGAAGCGTTTACCAATAGCTCA
>NZ_JBFFKR010000280.1:0-4190 GCF_041555295.1 Ancylomarina sp.
ATCCTGAACCAAAATTTCCTTCTCCTTAGTGTAATGGTTTTCAACTAAGAATGGCTTGTGGACAAAGGCTGTATCAAGACGTGATTCCCAAACTGTTTGTGGTGCCAATTCCAAAACAGGGTTGTATTTTACAAAGATATTGTTGTAAATCAGATCTTCGTTAGCAGTCATCTGAAATCCAATGGATTGAAACTTATTAAGACTTTCTCTCTGTTCTATAATATCAGTTTGATAATCTTCATTTAAAAAGCTAGAAATAACCTTATTCGATCGAGGCATTGAAGTGTAGAAAAAGAAATTCGCTTTATTCGATAAGTATTCCTTACTCTCATCGTAAACAGGATCTTTATCTAAAGTTTTTCTCAAGAAAGAAGCATGTACAAATTCTGAAAGCTGAGCCTTGGTTCTTCCAAAAATCATATAATTTTCAAAAATAGTCATATAGTTAGAAGGAGCTCCCTTAAACATACGGCCGAACATCTTCTCAAAGATTAAATCATCCGGCATTCTAAACACATCGAATTTTGTTGCACCATCTAGCTTTATACTTGTTGAATAGTACGATAAACTGCGTTTTGTTCTTTCAGCATAAGCAGACAGCATACTCACCAATTTTTCTTTGGCAGCACTTGCTGATTTTGTTCGGATAATAGAAAATTGCTTATCAGTCTGATTGTCCAGATAAACCAGAGCAATCTCCTTATGAATTATGGAATAGAATAAGTTCTCAAAATCAACTCCTGTCTTATTCTTCAATGTTTTTAATCCCGCTAAATAATTATTTAAACCATTACTCCCTTCAAGAAATTTACGATATGCATTCTTGTGCTGGAGAGGATCATTTAGCCCCATAATAGCCACTAAACCTGAATTTCCCGGCAAAACAGATTCCATCTCCATCTTAACCCCATCCTGTTTCATAAAAACATTCAGGTAATTATTTTCTTCTTGATTCGAATAAGTAAAACCATTCAAGAGAACTAGATGGTCTCGGAAACTTAAGTCTAATTCTATCCAATTTCCCAGATGAGAATAATGGCGTATATACGATTTAATATCCTTTTCAAATAGAGAGGCAAATTGTTTTTTACAATTCTTAAGATTAAAATAAATGTTCGCATCTACATTTTCTCCTTTTGTTTTGAAAACCTGATTAAACCCATTCGATTCACTTATCGAACCAGAATCTTCAAGTTGTCTAACAGAATTCTCAAGGTAAATCATAGATGAACTGACCAACATCAACCCCTTTGAGAAACAAAAATGTAAGAACTTCTTTCCTGAAGAGTTTTTAGGAAGTGTATACAAACTTGTTCCATTGTATTTTCTACTAATCGGTTCTTTTTGAGAATTTAACTTATCTTGAATAAAGGATTGAATTCTTTTTTCTTCAAGATAGCTGCGAACAGGAAGTACATAAAGATATTCAACTTGATCCTTTCCCATAATCTGACTCGCAATAGTCAAGGATCGGTCCAAGTCCAGTTCTGATTCCGAAGACGAATCATTTATCAAGCTCGAAAAATCATTAATGTTTTTGTTGATATCGCTGAAGGATTTAAACTGACAAAGTTCTTTCCATACGCCTTGATTCTTTTCAAGTTTAGAAATCAAATCTTCCATATTATCAAAATGAATCATCATTTCAGAAGATGCTGGAATAGCTAGAAAGTGATCGCTAGTCTTATATTCCTTCTGTTTTTGCATATAGAAATAGACCATTACGAGTATTCCTACAAAAAATATGGCTAATAGGGGAATCAAACTTTTTTTAATCATACAGGCAGTTTTTCTCTAGCAGATTTTGAACAATAGAAACAAAATTAACATTTTATACTTAAACTACATTATACCTTTTGGCTTGCTTTTATTTAAAAAAACAGATGTTTCTAACCACCTATTTTTAATTTGATGATCTGTTATATCTTTGCAAAAGAATAAAGAAGCATCAATATCGATTTCAAAGGTCTAAATTATCTATTTACACCAAATTCGTATTGAGTAGTTTAAATCAATTGTGCTTGTTCTTAATTAGGTTATAAAGTGAAGATAGGAAATTTAGATTTAGGGTATCAGCCATTATTACTGGCACCCATGGAAGACGTGAGTACCCCACCTTTTCGTTTGTTGTGTAAGCAATACGGAGCCGATTTAATGTATACCGAATTCGTTTCTTCAGAAGCGCTTATTCGTTCAGTAAATCGAACAATGAAAAAGATGACAATCGTGGAAGAAGAACGTCCTCTTGCCATCCAAATTTATGGGAAAGAGATTAACGCTATGACTGAAGCAGCCAAAATTGCGGAACAAGCGAATCCTGATTTTATAGATATCAACTTCGGGTGTCCTGTTAAAAAGGTCGCTACCAAGGGCTCAGGAGCGGGAATGCTCCTTAACATTCCTTTGATGATGGAAATTACCGAAGCCGTTGTAAAAGCAGTAAATGTGCCTGTGACAGTAAAAACCCGACTGGGATGGGATGAAGACTCAAAAATCATTGTTGGCTTGGCCGAACAATTACAAGATACTGGGATTCAGGCATTAACTATTCATGGGCGTACACGCTGCCAAATGTATACAGGTGAAGCCGATTGGGATTTAATAGGCAAAGTGAAAAACAACCCTCGTATGAATATCCCTATTATTGGGAATGGGGATATCACCAATCCGATTAAAGCCAAAGAAGCCTTCGATAAATATGGCGTAGATGCTATAATGATTGGACGAGGTGCAATTGGTAAACCTTGGCTATTTCGTGATGTGAAACATTATCTGAAAACGGGTGAACTATTGCCTCCAGCTACAGTTTCACAGCAGGTCGAAATGCTAAAACAACAGATAGATGGTGCTATAAACTGGATTGACGAAAAAAGAGGAATTTTACATATGCGTCGTCATATGGCAGGTATGTTTAAAGGTCTTTACAATTTTAAACAAACTCGTATCGAAATGCTTAGATCGGGAGATTATAATGAACTTATGCTGATTCTTGATCGAATATCAGAACAGTGGGGAGAAACAATATCCGAAGATTAACTATTGAATATCATTCAATCAAAATAAAAAAGCTGGTCAAGTCGAAAGACTAACCAGCTTCTTTTATATCACGCAATCATTCAACTCTACTTCATCAACTTTGGTAATTCATTCACAAAGTAAGCAGGATTAGTAATCTTATATTCTTCACTACGCTTAGTCCAGGTCATTGTTGCCTTTGTTACGATATTCGACTGTAATAAAGCGATTTGTTCCAGACTTAAATTCAGCTGAGTTTTATAAGTTGAAAAACCATATTTCTCATACTCCTTAGGTTCAAACTCTTCTGTATAAATCAGATCTACGACCTTTCCTCCCATCAATTCCAGGCTAATTTTACTCCCTTCTTTAATATATCCAAAATATGCAAAAGCTTCAGCTGTCATAACTTTCCAATCAATCATTAAACTCACTTTTCCATCCTTGGAAACAAGATTAAAGTCAGCGTTTACGATATTTTTATGCTTGAAATATTTTAAAAGTTTGGCACTTGGTCCTTTTATGAAATTTAATTTCTCGGTTTCAGCATCTTTTAATTCAACCTTAGCATTGATTACTTTTACCTTCGCAGTAATTGCTGCAGTCATAGTTTTGCCTTTATCATCTGCTTTATCACCCACATATTTCCAGGTGCCATTATCAAATAAAACAACCACTCTACCTGAGTTAGTTTTTGCAATTTGCTGTGCTAGTGAGGACATACCAACACCAACAAAGAATAAAATAAAAAGAAAAATTCGAGTCATAGAGTTTAAATTTTAGGTCTGATTATGATTCTCAAGTACAATCACCATAATAAACGCTAAGGTACAGTTTTATTGTCCTGAAGAGTTTCATGACTTGAGAATATTAAACGATAAAATGCATTAATCTACATCCAAGAACTTACGCGTAAGGTATCGAACAGGTAAACGTGAAGCCAAATAACCAATAATCACTACAGTTACAAAAACAATTAACACATCAATAAACACCACTTTTATAGGATATTGAGAGAAAATGAAACTATCCCCCCCCCCTATTTTAATAAAGCCATATTTAGCCTGCAACAAGCAAATTACAATACCAACTACGGTTCCAATCAAAGCTCCGGATAAGGAAATCAACCAACCCTCTATCAGGAAAATTCGTTGAATCAGCGTTTTATTAGCTCC
>NZ_JBFFKR010000281.1:0-4180 GCF_041555295.1 Ancylomarina sp.
CACCAAAATAACTTTGGGACGAGCACGCATCTTCAGAATTTTGTGCATCTCATCAATATCATCTTCATCAGAAATTACTTTCTGAGTCTGAGTCATGACTGATGTATATAGCAGAGGTAAATAACGAGAATAGTACTTCACCGAATCTTCAACCAACAACATCACACGAACGTCACCAATCTTAGAATCAGGTTCCAAATTCTTCTTATCCTCAATGTATTTGGTCATAGCCATAAAAATCTTTGTAGAGCCATTCCACACAAATACCCTTTCGATATTATTTTTGATTTTATCAGCCGCCTTATCGAAATAAGCCAAATCACTGTTATTATTTACTAAAACCAGCACAGGCAAATCAGGCTGTTTCTTTTTTATTTGCTGACTCAGCTCCAATGGCGACTCTTTATCGAGACCAGCCATTAAAATGACAATATCAAAATTACGCTCATCCATAGCCTTGAGCGCTTCATCAGTGGTCGTTACACTTGTAAAACGTGGTGCTGTATATAAATTAAGTTGAAGATATTCACCAACTATCTTGTCCGAGAACTGACCTTCCCTGACAATGGTGTATGAATCGTAATAAGTTGCAACAAGAAGAATCTCCGTTACCTTAAATGGCATTAACTCTTGGAATATATCTCTGTCGTTCTTTTTTCTTTTATAAATTTTCGAAATCGCAATTTCTTCCATGTCTGTTCTAGGTTTGTATTTGACTGATGAAAGTAATAAACAATTGACAATTGTCAACAAGGATTGCTCTACAAATAAGGCTTTATAAGTGAAAATGATTAAAATCATAGAATTCTAATCCTATAAATTGCTGCGATTAAGGCAAAAAAATCCTGTTCGGTTTAATACCAAACAGGATTAGATCTAATAAATTAGACTATTTTGTTATTCAACAACCCAAGTGTCTCCACTATTAAGCAAATCATCCATACATTTTAATGTAGATATTGCTTGAACATCTTTAATTTGCTGAACCATTTTTTCGTCATAAGAAGTAGAATCGACATCACGAATAACACCCAAAGCAACAGGATATTCAGGAGCCATCATACTTGATAGCAACCAGTGCATATGTGGATTTTCGGTATGAGCATCGTGTGTCAAGACATCAGCCTCACTTATACCATTTTCTCCGATAGTAACGACAATAAGTTTACCATTAGCTCCCAGTATAAGACCTTTGTTCTTTTCAATTCCAAAAATCATAGGCTTATCTTGTTCTAAGATCAGTTGATAATCCCCCTTAGTTGCTTTATCCGTAACCAATGAATGTGTTCCATCATTGTAAATCACACAATTCTGAAGCACTTCTACAATAGAGGTTCCCTTATGAGCCGAAGCAGCTTTAACAACTTCTGTAGTCAATTTTATACTGGTATCAATAGAACGAGCATAAAATTTTGACTGCGCTCCAAGAGCAAGTTGAGCAGGTTTAAACGGCTCCTCAATTGATCCAAAGGGAGATGTTTTTGTCACCATACCTTGTTTTGATGTCGGTGAATATTGACCTTTCGTTAAACCATAAATCTCATTATTAAAGAGAAGAATAGTCATATCAATATTTCTACGAACAGCATGAATGAAATGGTTACCGCCAATTGCGAGAGCATCACCATCACCTGAAACCTGAATAATTTTAAGATCAGGATTGGCACATTTGACTCCTGATGCAATTGCAGCAGCACGTCCGTGAATCGTATGAAAACCATAAGTATTCATATAATAAGGGAAACGAGAAGAACAACCAATACCTGAAATGACAGCATAGTCTTCTTTCTTGTATTCCATATCAGCCATTGCCTTTTGAACGGAATTTAAAATACCATGGTCACCACAACCAGGGCACCAGCGATTCTCTTGATCACTTTTAAAATCCTTAGCACTTAGCTTCTTAATATTAGATGCGTTTAATACTGTATCAGCCATGACTTATTTCTCCTCCAGTAATTGGTTAAATCTTTCTTTTAATTCCACTACAGTGAATGGTAAACCCATCAACTTATTGTGTTGCTCAAACTTAGTATCAGGGAAAGAACTCCTTAGATATTCAGCAAATTGGCCATCGTTCAATTCACACACAATAATTTTCTTATAACGACCGAAAACTTCGGCTGTATTCTTAGGAAGTGGGAAAATATAATTAAAATGTGCCAAACTAATGGACTTCTCTTCCTTTTGTAACTCACGAACTGCAGTTGTAAGGTGACCATAAGTACCACCCCATCCTACAACAAGAACGTCAGCTTCCTCATTTCCTTTCACCTTAAGTTCAGGAATGTTATTAGCAACTAACTCAACTCTTCTCTTACGAATATCGCTCATCACCTGATGATTCTCTGGCACGTATGAAACAGTACCATCACCATCCATCTTTTCTAGTCCACCAATTCGGTGCTCTAGCCCTTTAGTTCCTGGAATTGCCCATTTTCGACTCAATCGCTTTTCTTCACGAGCATATGGAAGAAAGTCATCTCCTTCTTTAGCTATAGGAGCAATAATTTCTGGAAGCTCAGACATTTTTGGAATTCTCCATGGCTCCGCGCCATTGGCAATAAACCCATCAGTTAATAAAATCACTGGAGTCATATGCTCCAATGCAATTCTACCTGCCTCAAAAGCATAATGGAAACAGTCAGATGGTGTGCTTGCTGCAATAACAGGCATAGGACACTCACCACTTCGACCATGAATAGCTTGAAGTAAATCTGATTGCTCAGTTTTTGTTGGTAATCCTGTAGATGGTCCTCCACGCTGAACGTTTACAATTACCAGAGGTAATTCAGTCATTACAGCCAAACCAGCAGCTTCCGTTTTCAGTGCCAAACCGGGACCGGAAGTCGTTGTTACAGCAAAGTTTCCAGCAAAACTAGCACCAATTGACGTACAAATACCCGCAATCTCATCTTCGGCCTGAAAAGTTTTCACGCCTAAATCTTTACGAGCTGCTAATTCCTGAAAAATCTCCGTTGCTGGAGTAATAGGGTATGATCCACAAAAGAGTTCAAGATTTGCTCTCTCTGCTGCGGCCATCAACCCCCAAGCTGTTGCTTTATTACCTGTAATATTTCGGTAAGTTCCTTTACGGATTCTAGCAGGTGCTACACTATAGTTATAAGGCAAAGCCTCAATTGTTTTAGCGAAATTATAACCGGCACGAAGTACCTTTTTATTTGCATCTACAACCGCAGGGTATTTCTTAAATTTCTTTTCAATAAATTCTTCTGTATGCTCGAATGGACGATCAAACATCCAATAGACCATACCTAGCGTAAACATATTCTTACTTCTAAGTATAGATTTCTGATCGAGCTCTGAATCTTTTAAACACTCACGTGTAAGCGTTGTAACCTTAGCCTTAATTAGGTTGTAGTCGGCAAGTTTATCATCCAATAAAGGATCTGATTCGTAACCGGCTTTTTCAAGGTTTTTATTCGTAAAACTATCCTCATTTACAATAATAGTTCCACTCGGTTTTACCCACTTTAGGTTTGCCTTAAGAGCCGCTGGATTCATTGCAACTAATACATCCGCAAAATCACCAGGGGTGTAAATTTCCTGATGTCCGAAATGTAACTGGAAACCAGATACACCACCAACGGTACCTTGTGGGGCACGAATTTCTGCTGGATAATCTGGAAAAGTTGCTACATCATTCCCAAATAATGCTGAAGTATCAGAAAACTGAGTTCCTGTTAATTGCATTCCATCTCCGGAATCTCCCGAAAATCGAATAACAACCTCTTCTCTTTCAATAATTTTTGTCTTTTGACTCATGACTGTTTGATTTAACAATGAGTTAAATTCTTAGTTTGTTTGGTTTTATTGATGTAAAGTTAAGACCAAGATGGAAGGATAAGGAAACGAGTATTATATTTTGGGGATGTTCATTTAGAAAAACTATCGATAAGTCGACATTAGTAATTATTAGACATCAAATTCCACTCAAGAGTATGGGGAATTGGATGAAAATCTTTCAAAAAGAACAGAACCTATATAGAAATAATGAATCCTTACAAACTTTCAACCAAGCTTTTAACTCTACTTGTTGGGTTTCTGTTTTAGAACAGTTCTTAATAAACATGTTCTACAACAGTGGGTAAAGGTAATGATTACCAGAACTTAGGCAAGAAAATGAAAAAGAATTTTTGAGAAAAATGCAAAGGTTTGC
>NZ_JBFFKR010000282.1:0-4160 GCF_041555295.1 Ancylomarina sp.
CATATCCCGAATGAAAATTACCACTATCAATAATTTTTTGAACCAAATCAGCAGGGATCTTCTCTCCTGTTTTATAGTGCTCAGCAACCTTATCAAGCCATTGCTTCTCAAAAGCATAGTTCTCCATAAACTGAGATGGTAACTCCACAAAATCGCGGTAAACACTAGTTCCTGACAAACTAGGATAAGAACATCGAGAAAGCATGCCATGCAAAGCGTGTCCAAATTCGTGCAAGAATGTCGTCACTTCACCAAAACTTAATAAGGATGGTTTGGTTTCTGTTGGACGAGTGAAATTACACACGATAGAGATATGCGGACGGTGATCTTGTCCATTTTGAAGAAACTGCTCACGGTAGGAAGTCATCCAGGCTCCACCTTGTTTGCTATCTCGAGGGTGAAAGTCAGCATAAAAGACTGATAGAAAATCACCTTTCTTATCAAACACTTCATACACATCAACCTCTTCGTGATACTTATCAATCTCAGTATTCAACTCAAAAGTCAAGCCATATAAACCAGTTGCCAAATCGAAAATACCCTGCTTCACTTTCTCTAACTCAAAATATGGTCGAGTCAATTCATCATTCACCTGGAACTTCTCTGTCTTTAATTTCTCGGCATAATAAGCCCAATCCCAGCGCTGCAATTCAAAGTCAGCACCAATACCTTTAGCATAAACCTGCAACTCATCAAACTCCTCTTTGGCTTTTGGCATCGATGCTTCAAGCAATTCATTCAGAAAGTGAGTTACCTTATCAGGACTTTCTGCCATACGCTCTTCCAAAACAAACTGAGCGTAGTTTGGATAATCAAACAATTGAACCTTCTCTAAACGCAAGGCAACAATTTTCTTGATGATTTCCTGATTATCAAACTCATCATTAAAGCATCGAGAAGTGTAGACCTTAAACATCTTTTCGCGTAGTTCTCGATTATCGGCATATTGCATAAAAGGCACATAGCTTGGGAACTGAAGTGTAAATACCCAGCCTTTTTTATCCTTAGATTTAGCAGTAGAAGCAGCCGCCTCTAATACGCCATCAGGTAATCCTGCAAGTTCCTTTTCATCGGTAATATTTAGTTCGAAATTGTTGGTTGCGGCCAATACGTTCTCACCAAACTGAAGAGTTAGCTGTGAAAGTTCTTTCGATATTTCACGAATCCTGGCTTTCTTCTCCCCTACCAAATTAGCACCCGAACGAACAAATGATTTATAACGTTTATCTAAAAGCATGCTTTGCTCTGCAGTCAAATCCAAATTCTCCTTATTACCGTGAACCGTTTTTATTCTTTCCCAAAGCGGCTCATTCATTACAATATCGTTAGAGAATTCGCTTAATAAAGGCGAAACTTCTCGAGCCAAAGCTTGCATCTCATCACTGGTATCTGCATGATTCAAGTTGAAAAACACTGAAGACACCTGATCCAAGAGTTCACCAATAAAGTCCATGGCCTCAATCGTATTATCGAAACTCGCAGCTTCCGTATTATTGGCAATTTGGTCAACTTCCTCTTTGGCAATTTTAATGCCCTCCAGAAAAGCGGGCATATAGTGCTCCATTTTAATTTCACTAAATGGTGCGGTATGATGTACTGTGCTAAACTTGCACAATAATGGGTTTATATCCTTAGTCATAATTTTATTTCTTTTTGGATGAATATTGAGAATAAGCTATACGATCAAATTCTCAAAGATTAACAAATATAGGAATTATCTAATTCTTCCTGACCAGAAATTAAAGAAGACAATTTCAATCTCACTTATTTAACCTTTATTCACCAAATCTATTTCGATTATCTATTTAATTGGGTTTTGTTATGATTTTAATCTATCTCAAAATATAATCATACCATAACAGTCTCAGCTTGTCTATAGTCATTACATGACCGGATAATTCCATAAAAACACCTATATTCGGCGATAGAATTACTCAATTATAAAAGATAACGACAATGATCAAGCACATAGCAATGTTTAAGTTTAAGGCTTTTGAATCGGCCGAAGAAAAAGAGAATTACTATATGAGACTAAGAGAAGCCTTTGATGGACTTGATAAACGGGTTCCAGAAATCAAGTTCCTGCAAATTGGGTTTGATGAACTGGAATCTGAAGCATCCTTTGATTTCGTTGTTAATGTGGTTCTTGAAAATATAGACTGTCTACCAGCTTATGCAAACCATCCTGAACATCTTAAAGCCGCTTCAGTCGTAAGGGAAATGATGGTCGATAGAAAAGTAATTGATTATTCATTTTAGGCATCGATCTATGTCATTCTTTGAATAATAAAAACACAAAAGCGCCTAATATTAAACAATATTGGGCGCTTTTCGTTTAAGCAAAAACTATGAAATTCTATATTTTATAGGACTATAAAAAAGAACACTACCTCTTTTTCACAAAAAAACACCTCTTTTCTGTATTCCCTTATTGATTTCTTACTTTCCCTTGATCTACTTTCACATTCCCCCGATGAATTTCTACATTCCCCCAGTGAATTTCTGCATTCCCCTAGACGTTTCGCACACTTCGACGATCATTTTACGTACTCCCTTTATTGACTAACACACTCCCTCGATCAACTTTCATATTCCATTTTGTTAATAAAAAAAAAACCTTAGCCTTCTGAACGATGGAAAAGAAAAAACTCCAATCGAGTTTCTAACAAGAAACCCAATTGGAGTTGTATATCTGTCTTACAATCGCTATCAGCAAGTGTAATATTATCGGTATTTGCTTTTTATTCTACTACAATAGCGAACAAATCGTAATCTTCGACATCGGTAACCTCAACATCATACATCTCACCTATTTTAAGGTTGAAGTTTTCACTAGAAATTAATACCTCAGGATCGACTTCATAAGAATCGAACTCAGTACGTCCGAAGTAGAAATCTTCATCTTTACGGTCAATAATTACTCTCATCCTCTCGCCTATTCGCGCTTGATTAGACTGACGTGAAATTTCTTGCTGAAGTTCCATAATCTCATCTTTACGAGCTTCTTTTACTTCTTGAGGAATATCATCAGTATAATTAATCGCAGCATAAGTATCATCCTCATTAGAATATGGGAAAACACCTAAACGTTCAAATTTCATTTCCTTTACAAAAGCTTTCAAATCTTCCATATCAGCCTCCGTTTCGCCAGGATGCCCAACCAACATGGTGGTACGCAAAGTTATACCTGGAACTTCTTCTCTAATACGATTGATTAGCTCAACGGTTTGCTCACGATTGATACCACGACGCATTAAACCAAGCACATTGTCACTCGAATGCTGAAGAGCAATATCCAAATAACGACAAACCTTTGGGTTTTCGCGCATTACCTTTAATATATCATAAGGGAATTGCGTTGGATACGCATAATGAAGCTTAATCCACTCCAAACCTTTAACCTCGGACAACTTCTCAACAAGTTCTGCCAACATCGATTTGCCATACAAATCGTGACCATAGTAAGATAAATCCTGAGCAATAACCAAAAACTCCTTCACCCCGGCTGCTGCCAAATTCGAAGCTTCCTCAACAATCTCCTCAACAGGACGAGAAATATGCTTACCCGTAATAATTGGAATTGCACAATAAGAACAACCACGATTACAGCCCTCTGAAATTTTCAAATAAGCAAAATGCTTAGGCGTGGTAATCATTCTCATATTCGAGAAATCAGGCTTGTATTCCTTATGCAGCTCTTTTACGATAGATTTCCACTCAAATTTTCCGAAAAACTTATCAACCTCAGTAATTTCAATAGCTAAATCGTCGCGGTAACGCTCCGACAGACAACCCATCACAAAAAGTGTATCGATAAGGCCTTCTTTCTTAGCATCTGCAAACTGCAAAATCATATCGATAGATTCTTCCTTAGCATCACCGATAAATCCGCAAGTATTAATAATAACTGTTCGGGCATCACTATTGTCTTCGTCACAGCTCACCTCAAATTGGTTCGCATCCAACTGCTTCATCAAAAGTTCGGTATCCACAAGGTTTTTAGAACAACCTAAACTTACGATATTGATTTTATTTTGGCTCATGATTAATTGAATATGAGATAATAGATATCTGATTTGAGAAAAAGAGACGAGACTAATTGTAAATCGCTCAGCTCTATTTCAGCCGACAAAAATAAGATAAAAAAAGGGCTTTACCTC
>NZ_JBFFKR010000283.1:0-4148 GCF_041555295.1 Ancylomarina sp.
GAGGTTCAAAAAAAGGATCGATTTTTTGCGATGGAGATAAGTCTCTCCTTGGTGGTAAACTCAACTGATATTCTTTACCAGCCTCTGCAAAAAAATAACCTCGGAATATACCTAGAGGCAAAAATACCATTTGCGTTTCAGCTATTTCAAATTCAACAGAAAACTGACCTTGCTTATCGAGTTGCAGAATGGCTAACTCCTTCTCCGTTTTCGAGAAAGCATCATCATAACAAAGCACCTTTATTTGCGTATTCGCATAGGCTGCATGTTGACCAAACAGCTTCACTTTTTTAGCAAATGAGCTTTGTACTCCAAAAGTCAATATCAGTAAAATAAATAGTGATCGCATATTCTGTTCTTATCTGTGAATTTAAAACAAAGGCTATTCAAATCAGATTGCCTAATAATGAATAGCCCGAATATTTATTTTATTACAGTTTATAAGCATCTGGATCCAGCACCTTGGGTACAAATTGCGAAGCATCACCTCCATGGCGCATAATATCACGAACAATGGTCGATGTAATCGGGGTATGTTCAGGAGTTGTCAGTAGGAAAATAGATTCCAAATCATATTCCATTTTCTTGTTGATTTGCGCAATGGCACGCTCGTATTCAAAGTCGGCAGCGGTACGCAAGCCACGCAAAATGAATTGAGCCCTTTTCGACTTGCAATATTCAACAGTTAACCCACTGTAAATTTCGACTTCAATTCTCGGATCATTACGGAAGGTCTCCTTGATCCATTGAATACGCTTCTCTACTGGAAAAAACTGTCTTTTCTCCGAATTGTAACCTATGGCAATTACGATCTTATCGAACAATGGTAATGCTCGAGTTACAATTGATTCATGACCAACCGTAAACGGATCAAAAGACCCTGGAAATATGGCTATACGTTCCATCTATTTTCTTAAAAATTATTCTGAGCAATTCCTTTTATTAAAAATTCACTCTTATTTTGATAAACTAACAATACAAACTTAGAAATAATAAATCAAAGTCATACGACTGAATTATTAACAATCCAGACTCTACTTGATTTTAATTTTTTTGTAAGAACTCACAAAAAGGATATTACCCATATCGTCGAATCCGGTAAACATATCCAATTTATCTCGATCTATATCTTCTCTGTTGAAACCCAAAATCGTTAAATCGGCATCCATCGATTTGTTCATGATCTCCTTCTTCTTATCAGTATGATCAATTCCAATCAATTCAATATTACTTGAAGAAATTGGCAACTGTCCCGAACGGATCAGACTTAATAGTTTGACTTGTTCTTTTTCAAGATCTTTCTCAGGATATATAGCAAAAATCTTAATCATACTCTTCTTCCAATCAGGATGTCCTTGGATGATATAAGCCAAAAGAATCATCAAATTGGCATTCTCGTAATCATTAGAGCCAATCCAAATATGAATTTCCTTGTGGTAACCAAAACCCTTATACGAGGTATTCAAAACACAGACATCAAATTGAGTTGACTCGATCAATTCGTAATTATCAATCACATAATTCAACTGCTTAGATTTAGTACGCGAGTACTCAAATAAAATCGAATTATAACCGTGTCCGGATATACCCGAAAGTTGCATTACCTGTGCAATGGCAGAGGTCATGGAAGGACTAATAATCGTATCTAAGAAAACACGGTTACGACTTCCTGATGCCAGATGAATCAAGCGTTTCATTACATTCTTAGACTCATCATTCGTTTTCTCATTTAGAAAACCTTCCAGATAATGAATATAGGTTCCGAAACCATACTTATATGAGATCCAGCGCAACAAATCGAAAGCCGAACGGCGCTTAAAGGTATCTTGAGAAATACAAATTGCAAAAGGTCTCCAACTCACTTCACGATCTACTTTCTCTGCTCGTTGAGCAAAAATTTGCAGATATCGACTCAATTGAAAAACAACACCTCGGAATAGTTTCGCAAGACCTCGATGTTCCTTATTACTTACATTTATGCCATAATAAATCACACCCATAATCAGTAATGAAACAATAGCATAAACCATATTCATTTGGAACATGATCCAAAATGAAAGAATGGCTCCCATTAAAGATAGATACCAACGAGATCGGAAGGTTGGTCGGTAAGATGGATCAGCAGCAAAATGTTCCAGAAATGAGATGAGACAAATTGCACCATAGGTCACCATAAAGAACATTGAGATGATCTGAGCGACAAAATCAACATCACCAATTAAGATGAATACAAATGCAATAGCTATAGAGATGACTGAAGCATTCAGAGGCTCTGTCGTTTTACGATTCTCCTTTTTCAACCATTTGTTCAATCCTTTCTGTGGGAAGATATCATCCATCCCAATGGCTTGCAAAGTACGGGGTGCTACCATAATAGATCCCAATGCTGACGAAAGTGATGCCGCAGCCAAACCTATAGGAATAATCGGCCCCCATATGGCAATATTACTCATGATAAGCTGGTTGCTATCTAAATCTTCAGGACTTGCTGAAACCGTAAATTTATAGGCAGCAAAAAGGTAAACTACCAGACCTCCAATGGTTGCCCATATGGTTCCTCGAGGAATAGATCGTTTAGGATTCTTTAATTCTCCAGACAAACCTAAACCAGCTGCGAGCCCTGTAAAGGCAGGGAATATAATAGTAAACACATAGAAAAAGCTTTTGGGATTCTCTACAGTTGCATCTAAAACAATTTCCTGTGGTGCATCGGTAGGTGAGCCAATAAAAAACATAAAAAGAGAAACGGCTAAAGTTGCCACAACAACATACAAAACCTTCATTCCCATATTAGAACCTCGCCACAAAAACAAAGCTGAAAGAAGAACCATTGCAGGAATTGTAATCGCACGTTTATCGTAGATCAGCCAACCAAAATCATTGGCAACCCATTGAATAACGGGATCGAAGGCTTCGCCAAATGCTATAATATAGAAGGCAACCGAAATGGCTTGAGAGAGATAAAGTGTGATACCAATTGCCGCTCCAATATTCAAGCCGAAAGATCGGGAAATAATATAATAGGCACCTCCCCCCAGTACTTTCTGGTTGGTTGCAATTTCGGCAACAGCCATGGCCGTTGGAATGGTAATCATATGTCCCAGAATGATAATTCCGATAACACCGATAAAACCAACATTACCGACAGCCCATCCAAAACGGAGGAATAATATGGCTCCTAAAATAGTGGAGATTGCCGTCATGAAAACTGGCAATGTTCCAAAAGTAGCACTCGATTTAGTAAAATTATTGGCCATATATTATAATCAGTTACAGTTTAAGAATAGTGTGTGTTGGCTTAATTTATAGATTAAAAGGCTCTACAGCTCTTTTGTATATACCCTGAACATAGGCAATGGCTAATCCATAATTACTAACTGGAATTCCAGCTTCAATAGCTGGCAAAAGTCGATTGTGGATTTGCTTTTTTGTAATCATACACCCCCCACATTGAATCACCATTGCATAATCATTAATGGGACGTTGAATAGCATCAAGACCTGAAACAATGTCGAAGTCTAATTCACAATCGCAATATTTTTTCAACCATGCAGGCAGTTTAAATCGTCCTATATCTTCACAAGACACATGATGAGAACAAGACTCAAGAATTAAAACTCTATCACCAGCTTTCAGTTCGTCAATCTTTGGTGTTCCTTTTAAGTAGTTTTCAAAGTCACCTTTTTGTCTTGCCAAAACAGTACTGAAACTGGTTAAAGGAATATCTTTAGGGATTAATTGTCCTGCTAGGTCGAATATCTGACTATCAGTAATCGCAAGTTTCGGTTTGACATTGGTGGTTTTAAAAAATTCAGTCACCTGATCTTGTTGCAGAACAATGTTGATGCAATGATTATCCAAAACATCTCGGATGAGTTGTACTTGAGGTAGAATCATACGTCCAGATGGAGCTTCCGAATCAATTGGACAGATCAACATCACCACATCGTTAGGCTGAATTAAATCGCCAATTATAGTTTTAAAAACTTTTGAAGATTCGGGTGCTATTTTCTTAATCAATTCAATAACCTCATCGAAATTATCAGGATTGACCGTAGAAAAATCCATAACAGAAGTTTTATAATCGTTCTCTAGCTTGACTTTTAAAGCTTCATCAATTTTCGTCTTATCAGATTTGTTGTGAATGA
>NZ_JBFFKR010000284.1:0-4134 GCF_041555295.1 Ancylomarina sp.
ATAGGAAAAGCAAACCCCAGATTCCCTTTTATTACAGTTTCAAGCCTTAAAAAACAGAACTATTCCAATCAAAAAGGAAACCTGAATAAAGCCTAAGCCCAATAGAAATGCCCCATCGAGGTAAGAAGAATCTCAACGGATTATCCCGACGTTCAAAACCTTATTTTTTCATCATTTTTTTTGATCTGGAGATCGAATTTCGCTTCGCAAAGGATTACGAAACTCAGGGCTTTACAAAAAGTCACTTTGGAATTCATCCTATAAATCATTTTATCATAAATTAAACTGTCATTTATGAAATCGATTTCGAAAGGTTATCAATCAAGCCTAATTTTCATATCAAATTCCATTTTGTTATAACGTCCCCAAGTTTTAAAATGAAGCCCTATATTTGCCTTATCAAAAGTCGTCATATCGATTCTAGAAAAAAGATAGCATGTCAATAGAAAATATCCCGGAAATATATCTTAAAAAAGACGAGCCCATTCAGGATTTGTTTGTTTATGATTTTAAAATGACCAACGATGTTGTTAAAAGCAAGGTCAACTTAAGCATGAACATGTTTAGCTTTTTGCAAGTGGGTAAAAAACAAGTTCATTTTGCTGATGCATCGGTCATTGTAAATAAGGAACAATCTCTGCTTATACGAAAAGGCAACTGGCTATGGACTGAACTACTCGACAATGACGATATCTATTATTGCAAGCTTCTTTTTTTCTCGGAAGTTAGACTTAAAGCTTTTTTAGAAAAGTATGTCAATAAAGAAAAGGGGCTTAAAGATGAGATTCCTTTTTTCGTGATTGAAAACGATGCGTATATCGCTTCATACCTGGATTCATTATCGAAAATGAGTTTGATGCCATCGAATTTTAATGACAACTTACTTTCAGTTAAGTTCGAAGAAATCATGCTATACCTGATTACCAAATACGGTGAGAAGTTTGAGTTGTATTTGTACTCCTTAATATCTAAAGAGAGTTCGCCTCTAAAAAAGACGATTGAAAGTCATGTGTATTCGAATTTAAAACTGGAAGAAATCGCCTTTCTCTGCCATATGAGCTTATCAACCTTTAAGCGCAATTTTATCGCAGAGTATAAAGTTTCACCAGGAAAATGGTTGCAAGATAAACGCTTACAAAGAGCGAAGGAACTCATAGAGAAAGGTGATTTAAAAGTTTCCGATATTTATTTAGATTTTGGATACTCGAACCTTTCTAACTTTAGTATTGCTTTCAAAAACAAATTTGGAATCAGTCCAACAGAAATCGTAAAATAATCAAAAGCCACACACAAACCTTTACATCAGCCAACAACAGAGCCTTTCACATCAATCCATAAGTCCTCAAAAACAAACTTGACCTTTTTTAATAAGTTATTGAACTGTATCAGTAAGTCAAAATAAACCGCCCCACCCTACTTTTGCCATCGTTATCAACAACTAGAGTTCTATCGAATAATCATCAGAAGAACTTTTTTGTGAAATGAAAAACCAAATATTAAAATAAGATTATGGCAAAATTTATTGTACCAAAAGAAATTTTTCACGGTTTAGGTAGCCTTGAAAATCTAAAAACATTAAAAGGGAAAAAAGCAGTTATGGTAATTGGTGGAAACTCAGTTAAGGCTAACGGATCTCTGGAAAGAACACAAAACTATTTGAAAGAAGCGAATATCGAATCTGTTGTATTTTCGGGTGTTGAAGCTGATCCTTCAATCGAAACCGTATTGAAAGGCGCTGAGTTCTTTACTCAAGAGCAACCCGATATTATTCTTGGCTTAGGTGGCTGTTCGGCTATTGATGCAGCAAAAGCGATGTGGGTATACTATGAGTATCCAGATTCAAAACTAGAGGATTTAGCAGCTCCATTTGCTGTGAAACCTTTGCGTAACCTGGCTTATTTCGTAGCGATTCCTTCAACAAGTGGGACAGGTACTGAAATGACAGGCCTATCTGTGATCACCGACAGAAAGAAAGGAACGAAATACCCTATTGTATCTCATGAGTTAACACCTGATGTTGCAATTATCGATGGTGAGTTATGTGCAAGTATGCCCGCTCATGTTACTGCAAATACAGGTCTTGATGTATTGAGCCACGGTGTTGAAGCTTACGTTTCGAACATTGCTGACCATTATAACGATTCATTGGCAAAAGGGGCTATTGATCTTGTATTCAAAACTCTACCTACTGTTATTGAAGAACCAAATAATTTAGAAGCTCGCCAGACAATGCACGATGCTTCTTGTATGGCAGGTATGGCTTTTACAAACGTATGGTTGGGTATTGTTCACTCTATGTCTCACCAAATTGGTGGTACTTTCGGTATTCCTCATGGTTGTGGTAACGCGATTTTGATGCCGAATGTCATTCGTTTCAACTCTAAGGTAACAGATAAATACTGCGAGCTTGCTGCTTTATCAGGAAAAACAAGTGCTGAAGAGTTTGCTCAAGAAGTATCAAAACTTCGTGCAGCAGCAGGTGTTGTTGGTTCTATTAAGGAGTACGGTGTTAGTCAAGAAGATTGGGATGCGAAGTTGGATACATTAACACAGAATGCAATGGATGATCCTTGTACTCTTTTCAATCCTAGAAAACCAAAATTTGAAGAGATTAAAGCGATCTATCAAGCTTGTTACGAAGGGAAAGCAATCACTATTTAATCGAATCACGAATATATGATTCCAGAATGCAAAAAAGCCTGAATACAGAAGTATTCAGGCTTTATGCATTTTAGTAAGTCAATTTCAAAAACCGACTAGGAAATCTTATCGTAAGAGGTTACAATTCCTTTGATTAAAGACGAACTCAAACCATTGTGTTCCATCTCATTCAACCCAAGAATAGTACAGCCTTTTGGTGTCGTCACTTTATCAATCTCAAATTCAGGATGGTTCTTTCTTTCGATCAACAAATTTGCCGCTCCCTTTACAGTTTGATTTACAATCTCAGTAGCTGTTTTTGAATCCAAACCAATTTGAATTCCCCCTTGTACCATCGCGCGAATGAAACGTAGTACAAAGGCCGTTCCACAAGAACCCAAAACGGTAGCTGCATCCATCAATTCCTCATTAATGGTAATGCTAGTCCCGATTTTATCAAAAAAGTATTGAACCGTTGCCAGCTCTGGCGTACCTGCTTCGTTGTGACAAAGACTCGTCATCGATTCTTTCACATCAGCAGCCGTATTGGGCATCGCTCTAAAAACCGGCATATTCTCAGGTAAAGCTTCCTCAAGTTCCTTAACATGCACATTAGTTGCCAATGAAACAACAATATGTTTCTCTGGATTCAAATGTATCTTTATATCATTCAGAACGCTTAAAACCTTATAAGGCTTAACTGCAACAATAATAACATCCGACTCGCCTACTGCCCAAACATTATCGGTCGTGATTCTCACTCCATGCGCCTCGTACGACTCAATGGCTGCAAGACTTCGCTTTGTTGCGATAATATTTTCAGATGGATAATCGTTATCATCGACTAACCCGTTCAAAATTGATTTTCCTAGATTTCCACAGCCTATAATACAGACTCTTTTGTTTTTTAAATTCATTGTCATATTTTCTTTATTCTAGAATACGCACAAACAAGCCTGTTTTGAATAGACAAAACAGTTAGAATAACTTGAAAATGATATTAGAAAATTGTGTTGTTTTGTGTTGAGTTTTCGGGCTGCAAGTTAGGCATATAAATTCGAAAAATTTTATATCTTCAGCATTACCAAAGGGTATCAGTACTAAAGCAGCACATCATTTATATCACCTTAATCAGGATTCTAATTTGTAAAGATGACTGATTTTTCCAATTCTTTTCCTTCTGGTTTTTCGAACCAGTTTTCCATAAAATTGAAATTATCCTCACTTACTTCAAACTCAAAAGTTTCGCCTTTTTCCTGATTACGTTGCATAAGCCTATCCCATCTTATCTCCTTAGGAATATCAAGAAAATGAAGTTTGATTTCAAAACCATTTTTGTCAGCAAATTTTCTGAACTTCTCTCTATGTTCAAACTTGGAGAGTCCCAAATCGAGAATTGAATCTCTTCCTACGCTTTCCAATTGCAATACCAAGTCAATAATCATACTTTCGGCACGCTCTATGCGTTCAAGGTACCATTCCAAGCCATCCTCC
>NZ_JBFFKR010000285.1:0-4076 GCF_041555295.1 Ancylomarina sp.
CGGAGATGAAAACAAGTTTGTCGTAAGTCTGTTTATTTTAAAGAGAAGAATAGATTTGATAAACATAGCTCACAATATCGTTTCTGGAGGATAAAAGAGTTCGATCGGATAGTCGTAGTCGAGCATCAGAGTTGGTTTAGTTATCATCGGAGTCTGTAAAGTGTTAATCGGATGAGATTAAATCATAATAGGACTGGATTAATTACTAGTCTGATAGGCGTAAATTGATGTCTGACTTTATTTAAGGGTTATCGGAGAGCTTAAAGCCGCTGTCGGAGTTGGTGTTTGGCTTGTTTGTGAACACAAAATTCGATTTTAAGCGTATCTTAATCTCTTGGCAACGATGATGTTTGACGGGAGTAGTTGGTTATCAGGTATTATTGATTTTATTTAAAGTAGCATAATTCAAATCAATTATTTTAAATGGGTGTTTCATTTTATAAATTTAGACAAGAAGAGCTTCCTGTAGTGGGAGAGCTACTCTTGCAGATGTTTGAGCGTGACCGAAATGCTTTTGAGAATTTTTCTCCAGAGTATAAGGGTGAATTCTTGGAAATAGTCGTGAGCCAGATTAGAACGGTTTTAAACATGACCCAAGCACCAACATTGAGGGCAGAGATAAAGAGACAGACATCAGATTTATACCAGTGTATAGATGAGATTATTCCCATCCTGGATTTGATAGCAGCCTATGCCAAAAGAGCAAATGCTACCCTTACAGTTAAAGCTTCAGATTTTGGTGTGGCACAGGCCAAGAAAGAAATTCGTAAGAGAAATATAGAGGGGGTTTGCACAAAAGTCAAAGTTGTAGAACAAAATATCACGAATAATCTGGACGCTTTAAAAGAGAGAGGATATACCGAGGCTTTAGGATCTGAGCTTAATAGTATGACTCAAAAAGCATATAAGCTTAATCTGTTACAGGAAGAAAAAATAAGAGCGAAGAAACAATTGGTTGTAAATAATATGACTGAATATACGCTTCTTTGGTGTTTTCTAAAAGATCTTTCAGAAACTGGTAAACTTCTGATGAAATCAGATAAACAGAAATGTGATGGGTATAAGTTTAGCCACATTATAAAGCAGGTTAGGAAGTCAAAACCTAATACTGATTCAGCGAATTCAGAAGAGCTTATTAATGAAAAATCAAATCAGGACGTTGTGCTTGAAGAAGTTTGATTCGGAATTAATATTAAGTGTGTAGTTGCACGAAAAAGCACCCTTATTCGGGGTGCTTTATTTTTATATCAGTTTTTGTTTCCCGCAGATCAAAATGATTTTAGCAGATGAGATTGATTTGTACTTACTTTATCTGTGAAGATCTGCATGATCAGCGGGAAGCTCAATTATGCGAATTTATCGATAATTTTCTGTGCAGTGACTTCAGATAGTTTGATGTTTGATTCGTGAGTCCAACCTCCAACGTGTGGACTTAAGAGTACATTTTCTGAATCTATTAGATATTGAAAATCTTCTGGTAGTTCGTTGGCATGTAAATCTTCGAAAGATGTTTTTTCATATTCCAAAACATCGAGACATGCTCCACGAACCTGTGCTGATTTAAGGTGTTTTACCAAATCGGATATTTTTACAATCTTTCCTCGAGCTGTGTTAATCAAGAAAAATGGCTTTTTGAATTTGCCCAGAAACTCATCGTTCACCATAAACATGGTTTCTTCAGTCTGAGGAATATGAAGGCTTAGAATATCACACTGGTCGAAGAGTTCTTGCATTTGATTTTCGTCACAAAACTCATCCGAATAATCGAATTTGTATTTGTCATAGGCAATTACCTTGCAACCAAAACCTTTAAGACGTTGTGCAAAGGCGTTGCCCATATTGCCATAACCAATTATGCCTACGGTTTTGCCTTTGATTTCCAGACCACGGTTTTCTTCTCTACGCCACATACCTTTACCAACCTCTGCATTACATCGGCAAAGATTATTGAACAAACAAAGAAGCATACCCAGAGCATGTTCTCCTACGGCATCTCGGTTTCCTTCAGGAGCATTAAAGCAGCTTATACCTTTACTTTCGGCATAGGGGACGTCAATATTCTCAAGACCAGCTCCCACACGACCGATAAATTTCAGGCGAGTGGCTTTGTCAAGCTCAGCTTTGGTCAATTTAAATTTACTTCTGATAATAAAACCATCGAATTGATCGAAAATGGCAAGCATTTCATCTTTGCTCAATTCGGGTGTGTATTGGCAGTCGAAACCTGCCTCTTCCAACATTTCAAGTAATCGTGGGTGTGTTGAATCTATAAATAATACTCTTAGTTGTTCTTTGCTCATCTTAGCTTAAATTCTTCTGTGGTTATTTTTTGTTGATGTTTTTAAAGGGAGTCCACTTTGATGAATCATCATATTCTCAAATTAAAACATCTTTAAATTTTAATCTAAATTCACCACAAAACTAGCTCTATATCCTCTAACTTTCTTGTTCTCGCTACATATTTCGTAACCAAACATCAGCGATTTTACTTTTTTCTGAAGTCGCAATTGATCCTTATCCCAATACCATTCCTCTTTAAATTGGATGTTACCAATATTATTTTCCTTGCCGTTCTTTTTAAGGATCGCCTTTATTTCAGATTTTGAGAGAAGATGATCGTCAAAATAATCATAGGCTTTTAATCGTCCGCCCATAACTGCGTTGATAACATCTTTTGACATTAATTTTATATCTGTATTTTCCAGACATTCTGATTGCCACTCATCCTCAACGTCAGGGTTTTTTATGAGAACCTCGTATGTAATAGGATTCGCAATACTTAAACCTTGAATTGGAGATGTGTTTTTATTCTTTTGGCTACCAGAAGACTCACAAGATGTAAGAACGAGTGAGGCAAACAGGGCCATTAATAGTAATGAGTTTGCCTTTTTCATGATGAAAGATGTTGGTGTAATACAAAATAATATGAAGATTTGACGATGATAATCCTCATGAATTATCATCGCCAATATTTTGAGTCGATATTATCTATTGAAAGTTAGTCGTTTACCTCGAATGCTTTCATCAATTATACCTTGGTTATAAACAAGCTGACCATTAACAAATGTTTGGTTGACTTTGTAGTGGAAGCTATCACCCTCGAATGGAGACCAAGCACACTTATAAAGAATATTCTCTTTGTTTACTGTCCACTCATCTTCTGAAAGAAGAACTAAATCAGCAAAGTAACCCTTACGGATATATCCTCTTTTTTCAACTTGGAAAACATCAGCAGGAGCATGACACATTTTCTCAACCACTTTAGCAATACTCAACTTACCTTTGTGAGCAAACTCAAGCATTGATACAAGAGAGTGTTGAACCAAAGGTCCACCACCAGCAGCTTGCATATAGTTGCCATCTTTTTCTTCAATAGTATGTGGTGCATGATCAGTGGCAATCACATCCAAACGATCATCAAGTAAAGCTTCCCAAATTTTATTTTGATCATCCGCAGTTTTAATGGCCGGATTCCAACGGATTCTTGCTTTTCTAGAGGCGTAATCAGAATCGTTAAATCTTAGGTGATGCACACAAACTTCAGCAGTGATTCGTTTATCCTTCGAAGGAATCTTATTATCGAACAGATCCATTTCCATTCCACTTGAAAGGTGCAGGATATGCAGTCGTGTGTTATATTTTTTTGCCAATTCTATGGCTTTAGAAGACGATTTATAACAAGCTTCTGCTGATCGAATTTCACCATGATAATCCATTGGGATATCGTCACCATATTTTGCACGGTAAGTTTCAAGATTGGCATCAATCATAGGCGAATCTTCACAGTGCGTTGCGATAAGAAGAGGAGCCTTCTCGAAAATCTGCGATAGGGTATCTATATCGTCAACCAGCATATTACCCGTTGATGACCCCATAAATATTTTAATACCACAAACATTTTTCGGATTGGTTTTGATCACTTCTTCCAAATTTGTGTTTGAAGCACCCATATAAAAAGAGTAGTTTGCCAACGATTTCTCCGCTCCAAGCTTGTATCGTTCTTCAAGCAATTCCTGTGTTAAAGTTTGAGGTTTTACATTGGGCATATCCATAAACGAAGTCGTTCCTCCAGCTAC
>NZ_JBFFKR010000286.1:0-4073 GCF_041555295.1 Ancylomarina sp.
AGTGAAATGTCGGGTACTCGGACTAGGCGAAGAACTTTCATCAGAACTTATTACTTGTTATTTTCAACAATCAGATCTGAATGCTAAACATTACGACTCAAGAGAATACATAAAAACAATTGACAATAAGGGGATACTCCTTAATAGAGAGGATAGCTACAGAAGAATAAATGCAATAAAAGATGAAATTAATCTGGCAATATTCCCTGGTTTCATTGCTTCAAACGAAAAAGGTGAGCCCACTTTATTGGGACGTGGTGGTTCTGACTATACAGCCTCAATTTTAGCTGCTGCCTTAGATGCTAAACAATTGGAGATTTGGACTGATGTGAGCGGGATGTACACTGCTGACCCACGATTAGTATCACAAGCTATTCCTATCGATCAAATGTCTTTTCAGGAAGCTATGGAATTGTCTCACTTTGGAGCCAAGGTGATGTATCCTCCTGCCCTAACTCCTGTTCTACAAAAGAAAATTGACATACTGATTAAAAATACATTTGAACCTGAAGCACAGGGAACTTTAATAAGCTCTGAGCCGAAAGCTGAACGAACTACAGTAAGAGGACTGTCTTCAATCAATCATATTAACCTTATTACTCTTTCGGGAAGTGGAATGGTTGGAATAAGTGGTTTTGCTGCTAGATTATTCTCATGTTTAGCAAATCAAAAGATTAACGTAAGCCTCATCACCCAATCATCATCGGAACACAGTATGAGTGTTGCTGTTCATGAAGATGATTGTGACAAAGCTTGCAATGTAATAGAGGACGAATTTGCTGCAGAGATTGCGATGAATCATGTTGATAAACCAAAGCTAGAACTTGATTTGTCGATAATCGCAATTGTTGGTGAAGATATGGGTTATACACCTGGCATCTCAGGTAAGGTATTTGGTGTTCTTGGAAAGAATGGTTTAAACATTCGTGCTATGGCACAAGGTGGAAATGAGCTAAACATCACATTCATGGTCAGAACTGTTGATGTTAAAAAGGCTTTGAATGTCATACACGAAAAATTCTTTCTTTCTACCTCGAAAAAGATAAACCTTTATATAGCTGGTGTTGGAAATGTGGGAAGTAAACTTTTAGAACACATTAAGAATCAACACAAACATTTGGTAGAGGAAAATGGTATTGATCTTATCATTAGAGCTATTAGCAATAGTCGAAAAATGGTTTTCGCAAAAGATGAGAACCTGATATATGATTGGAAAAGCAAACTTGATCAAAAAGGACAAGTCGCAGATATCGATAAATTCATTAAACACATTGGTGATTCTAATCTACGAAATTCAATTTTCGTGGATATCACAGCAAGTCAGGAAGTCAGTGATGTTTACAAACAAATATTGGACTCGACTGCTTCGATAGTTGCTTGTAACAAAATTGCAGCTTCATCAGACTATGAAAGCTATAAACAATTAAAATCTGCGGCTAAGAAGAATAATGTCGATTTTAGATTTGAGAGTAATGTTGGTGCAGGTTTGCCCGTCATCAGTACTATCAATTATTTAAAAAATACCGGAGATCAAATCACAAGTATCGAAGCGGTGGTTTCAGGTAGTCTTAACTACATTATCAATAAATTTATTGAAGGATATAGTTTTGATGAAGCATTAAAATTTGCAATGGATGAAGGTTTTACAGAACCAGACCCGAAACTTGATTTGAATGGCGTTGATGTCTTACGTAAGCTTCTGATTCTAGCTCGTGAATCGGGATATGCTTTAGAAGCTGAAGATGTTGAACTTAAAGCTATGGTGCCAGATTACTGTCTGGAATCAAGTACAACATATGAATTAGTCGAGAGAATAATTGAAAAGAGAGATTTTTTTGAGAACTGGCGAAAGCAAATGAAGGATCAAGACGTTCGTTTCAGATATGTCGCTAGTTTTAAAGATGGAAAAGCCAAAGTTGGATTAAAGGCTGTAGATGTCAATCATCCTTTTTATAATATCGATGGAAAAGATAGTATCGTATCTTTAAGTACACTTTGGTATAAAGATCAGCCCATGATTATAAAAGGTGCTGGAGCTGGTGCAGAAGTAACAGCATCTGGTATATTTGGTGATATCATCAGTATTTCTTCTAAATAATAAATTAAAGATCGTCTCTATATATACAAGCAAAATGAATAAAAGTATAAAAGTATTTGCACCAGGAAGTGTCTCAAATGTTGGATGTGGATTCGACATTTTAGGATTTGCCATAGATGGAATTGGTGATGAAATGATTCTTAGTAAGAATGAGTCAAAAAAAATCAATATTAAACCTATTGAAGGTTACGAAAACTTACCCACTGAGCCGACAAAAAATGTAGCAGGCGTTGCAATCCAAGCTTTATTAGATGATTTAGGGAGCGATCAGGGCTTTGATATTGAAATCAAAAAGAACATCAAACCAGGAAGTGGAATTGGTTCAAGTTCAGCTAGTGCTGCAGGTGCAGTTGTTGCCGTTAATGAATTACTGGGAAAACCATACAGTCGTATTCAATTGGTTGATTTTGCTATGCAAGGAGAAGTCGCTGCATCTGGAGACGCACACGCTGACAATGCAGCTCCAACTGTTTTAGGCGGTTTTTGCATTATTCGTGCCTACGATCCGCTTGATATCATTCAAATAGAATCTCCAAAAGATCTTTGGTGTGTGGTCATACATCCTCAAATAGAAATTAAAACCAAAGAAGCACGAGAATTATTATCACCTGTCATAAATCTAAAAAAAGCGATCCGTCAATGGGGAAATGTGGCTGGTTTAATATCGGGCTTGCATTGTTCTGATTATGCATTAATTGGTCGTTCTCTCGAAGATCATATTATAGAAGAGCAACGCAAAGTTTTGATTCCAAAGTTCGATAAACTTAAAAATGCAGTGATGAATGCAGGAGCCTTAGGCTGTAGTATTTCGGGTTCCGGACCATCTGTTTTTGCATTGTGCGAAGGGCAAAATAAAGCTAAAGATATCAGTTTAGCAATGAAGGATGTGTTTTCTAAAACAGATATTCCATTCTATATCTATTCGTCGCAAGTCAGTAGCAAGGGTGTAAGAATACTCGAAGAATCATAAGAATCACGAACTATTAATCAAATTAACCACCCAATAGAATGAAATATTTCAGCACTAATAATAAAAATCTATCAGTCAGTTTTAAAGAAGCTGTCATAAAAGGGCTTGCTCCAGACGGCGGTTTGTTTTATCCCGAACATCTCCCACTGCTTGATAAATCTTTCATAGATAATCTGCACAATTTAAGCTTAGCCGAAATTGGCTTTGAGGTCGCAAGTCATTTTTTAGGAGATGATATTCCTTCAGGTAAGCTTAAAGAAATTTGTGAGGATGCTCTAAACTTCCCTACACCTCTCGTTTCTTTTGAGCCCAATGTTTACTCATTGGAATTATTTCATGGACCAAGTTGTGCTTTTAAAGATGTAGGAGCTAGATTCATGTCGAGATGCCTTAGTTATTTTGCCCAAGAGAGTGATGAGAAGATCACGATTCTAGTTGCGACTTCAGGAGATACAGGTAGTGCTGTTGCAAATGGTTTCCTTGGCATAGAAAACATTGAGGTTATCATTTTATACCCATCTGGTAAAGTCAGTCAAATTCAAGAGCAACAATTAACCACACTTGGTAAAAACATAACTGCTCTCGAAATTGATGGAAGTTTTGACGATTGCCAAGCCTTAGTAAAACAGGCATTTCAGGATAAAGATTTGAATAAGAAGATGAAATTAAGCTCTGCTAATTCAATTAATATTGCGCGATTAATTCCTCAAAGCTTCTACTATTTCTATGCTTACGGACAACTTAAACATCAGAACAAAGATCTAGTCGTATCTGTTCCTAGTGGCAACTATGGCAACCTAACTGCTGGCTTAATGGCTAAACAAATGGGACTCCCTATTAAAAAGTTTATTGCCTCAACCAACATAAACAAAGTTGTTCCTGATTATCTGGACACTGGAAAATATGTGAGTAAAGCTTCGATTCGTACTATCTCTAACGCAATGGACGTAGGAGCTCCTAGTAATTTTGATAGAATGATGACTTTATACCAAGAAAATCATCCTC
>NZ_JBFFKR010000287.1:0-4068 GCF_041555295.1 Ancylomarina sp.
AGAGATGCATTCATACTAATTAACCGTGCTTTTTACGAAACAGGCAACAGAAGTTCGCAACTTGAGTATTTGAAAAAGGCAAAATCGATTTATACCGATGATGATGAATTTCCTTATCACCTTGGTAAAATATATCAGAAGGAAAACAAACTGAAAGCAGCCATTGCTGAATACGATACAGCCATCAAGTTCAGTAAAATTAATGGAGAAGATTATGAAATTGTATACGACTATTATGCCAACAGAGGTATCTGTTTTTTGAAACAAAATTTATTTACCAAGGCAGTAGCAGATTTCGATTATGCGATAAAACTGAATGATATGAAAGGTAGTATCTATACCAATAGAGGCATTGCCTTATTCCAAATGAAAAAGAAAGAGGAAGCTTGTAAGAGTTGGGAAAAGGCTCTGGAATTAGGCCAAAATGTAGAACAATACCTCAAAAAATATTGCAAATAATATTAATATAACCCACTAAAAAAAGCTCATCGAAAGCAAAGGGCTTTCAATGAGCTTTAATCATATTCTCTGACGTGGCTTACAAAAAGAAGAGAAAAGGAATAAGAATGCCAATGGCGATTAACCATTTACCTATTCCCATAATGCCTTTTTTCCCAGGAACCATAAACATTCCCGAAAGAGCAAAAAGGAGCAAGGCTATGGCAAAAATATCGGCCATTAAGATCCATCCTGTTTTACTGTTGTAATGCAGTTTATTCATAAAATAAACCCATAGTTTTTTTTCATATACTTCAAAACTAAGCTCACCGCTTATCGGATCGTAAGTTCCCAAACCACCTTTTAGGTAGACATTGTATTTGTCGCCTCCTGGTATGATTCTATTCAAAGGATAATCTGATATAGTCTCCTTCCAATAAGCCGTTAATTGATCCGGACTAAGACTAGAGGCTAATTGATAAGTAACATGCTCTGTCTTATAGGCTGGATCTTCACCTTTCTTTTTATGATTCAATATAATGCCCGAGATGGCATAAATAAGGGTTATTCCAACAAAGAAGTACCCCAAATATCGGTGAGTTAATCTTAGCCACTTGCGTATATTTTTCTTACTCCACAACTTCATAACTTGTTCCATCTACATAATAAATAGCATAATAATCTTTGTTGTTGGCTTTCATCCAAGCTCGCATTTCCTTGATATTAGCCATCTCCGAACTACACTGCTTTCCGCCTTCTTCGTCTTTGTGCTTCTCTTTCACGTCAGTCTCCCACTCATCAATCTCAGAAGTTGCTAACCTTTTCTCACGAAGGATACCAGTCACCAATAAATCGTTACCCGCAATTTCCTTATTAAATCCTTCAAGATTACCAGTGGCTTCAACTCGAATAGATAGATTCCCGTCGGCACTTTTCAAAATACAACGTTTTCCCGAATGTGCACAAACATGATTCACAAGACCTTTAAATTTGATCTCCTGTCCTACTTTATTAGCAGCAACAGCCATCACTTGTTCAATATTAAGTGTTAGAGATGCTCCCTCTGTTAACACTGCGGCTTCGGTTTTTTGTTTCTTAGAATCAGACTGTGTAAAATTACAAGACAGTAATGCCAGGCATAAAGCCAATAAACTTAAATACTTCATCGATTTTGAGATTTAGGATTAAACACTTATTTGTTTTATCGTTTTGCTTTTGAATAACAAACCTAAGATTTACTGAACATATTTCCTAGCATTATAACAATTCGTTAACAACATAAAACAAGACAAAAAACTCTGATTCTATTGGTCATTAACGAAAGAACTAACTCCAGAAATATTCAAAGCCTCAAACTAAATACTTCTGGCTATCTTTACAATCTGAAACTATTTATTCACACATATAAAACATAGCATGAACCAAGACGACTTCGATAAAATGAAAGAAATCAAAAAAGAAAATAAAGAAGCCTACAAACCTTGGACAAGGAAGGATGATGATGAAATGCTCAATCTATTTTTCGATGGTGTAAGCGTTGCTAACATAGCTATGAAATTGAATAGAACCAAAGGTGCTATTCGTGCTAAAATTAGAAAAATGGAGCTCACTCAGATTAAGAAAAAACCTTCAAGCACATCAGGTAACACAAAATAATAATTTGAAACTAAAAGTACTTAGTCTTTAATTATTAAAATATTTCCATACATTTGACAACGTTTTACGGGGGTGCCTTAAATAACAGGCTGAGATTATACCCTTAATAACCTGATGCGGATAATGCCGCCGAAGGGAGTTGATACCAGTTTGTTTTTGTTTACCAGCCTTCTGTAAAACACACATTTTTTTATTGAACTTAGTAACTGATAAGGGGTGCCCTATGGGCTGAGATAATACCCTCATAACCTGATGCGGATTATACCGATGTAGGGATATCAAGTCAATTGGCCAGCGCCTCTTCTCATTTACTACAAAACAAACTCGTATGAAGATTTTTGTAAATGATGATAGCGTCACTATCGCCGAACATTCTAATATTTCGCAGCTACTCGCCCAGCTAACATTCCCAAGCAAAGGTATAGCCATTGCTATCGGACACAAAATTATTCCCTTAAGTCAATGGGATAATTACCTCCTTAAAGAAAATGATAAAGTTTTGTTGATCCGCGCCACTCAAGGCGGTTAATCTAATATTCAATAAAACTTATATCTCAATCCTATGTTACCAATAGTTATTACACCTCCTGAAATTATTCAGAATGAAGTACACTTATGGGAAGCTCTCTTTTTAACAGGGCTTCAGCGACTGCATATACGAAAACCTCATGCATCAGTCTTACAGATAAAAAATATACTGACTTGCTTGCCAGCAGAATACCATTCCCGTGTGATTCTTCACCAACACCATAAACTGTGTAAAGATTTTAAGCTTGGCGGCATTCATTATAAAGGCAACAGTCAAGCTGAAGAAAATTTAGCAGAACATAAAAGCTTAAGCCGAAGTAAATCTTGCCATACGCCACTAGAGGTTTTAAACAATTATAAGACTCACGATTATGTCTTTCTGAGCCCTATCTTCAATTCAATCTCAAAAAAAGGCTATTCCTCTGCTTTTTATTCAGATGAGATCAAAACATTCTTTCAAGATCATCCAGAAATTAAGAACTGTATTGCCCTTGGCGGTATCGACAAGTATAATATTCAAAGCTGTTTCGATTTCGGTTTTATGAGCTGTGCCCTACTGGGAGCTATATGGGAAGGTGATCATCTCACTCCAGATCTTGTATCAAATCGCTTTCGAAACATTCAAGCTAATGCCAAACCGATAATAGAGAATTCATCCATTTCTAGTTTTCAATTCATCACTAACGATTTTTCTAAACTAGACGAATTAGAACAAATTAAACAGGTTTGTGAAGCTGGGGCTAATTGGGTGCAGCTTCGTTTAAAGAATCGGTCGGAACACGACATTATACGCTTGGGTAAACAAGTTGCCGAAATCTGCCGTCAATATCAAGCCACGTTTATTCTTAACGATCATGCCCATCTGGTAAAGGAAATTGGAGCTCATGGCATTCACTTAGGCAAGGCAGACATGTCTCCAATTGAAGCACGAAAACTTTTGGGTTCAGACTTGATTATTGGAGGGACAGCTAACAATATGGATGATGTTCGGAAACTATACAAAGCAGGAGTCAATTATATCGGATTGGGTCCCTTTCGTTTTACACAAACAAAAAAAAATCTGGCTCCAGTCTTGGGCTTGAAAGGCTATTCTAGAATCATTAAACAATGTCGGGAAGAAAATATCAAACTACCCATTGTTGCTATTGGAGGTATTCAAATTAATGATGTACCCGCCCTTATGGCAAGTGGTCTGCATGGCATTGCCCTCTCCTCATCCATCACAATGGCTGAGAATATTAACAACACAACAAGAAACTACCTTAAACAAATAACACCCGCATCATGCAAAAACTAACTATTTCGGGACAGGAATTCAATTCCCGTCTCTTTCTTGGAACCGGAAAGTTCAGTTCCAATCAACTCATGGAACAGGTACTTATCGCCTCAGGCAGCGAAATGGTAACCACTGCACTCCGAAGAGTGGACATCCAGAACCCTGAAGAT
>NZ_JBFFKR010000288.1:0-4029 GCF_041555295.1 Ancylomarina sp.
GGAATTAAGATTCCATTCAGCCATGTTACAAAGCCAAAAACAAAGAACAAAGCTCCAATGATGATCATTGGTAGAACAAAGTTCTTAAATGAAGATTTAGATGTACTCATTATATAAATGCTTTAAGGTTTAGAGTCCGACTTTTAATTGGAATAAAAGTCGGAATCGGTTTTATTCGTTTATATTATTCATTAATTGTTTAACACATTCCGCCAAATCCTTAGCATACTTTTCTGTAGTCGCTTCCGCATAAATTCGTATGATTTGTTCGGTATTGGATTTTCTCATGTGAACCCATCCTTCTGGGAAAGTGATTTTTAATCCATCAATTGTATTACTCGGGAAATCGATGAATTTTCGACGAACTTGTTCCAGAATGCCATCCAAATCGGCAACACCATCTAATTCGATTTTTTGTTTTTCGATCTTGTAATCAGGATAGGTTGCTCGTAATTCTGCAGAAGTCATCTTACTTTTAGCCAGATAAGTCAGGAATAAGGCAACACCAACCAAGGCATCTCTACCGTTGTGTAACTCAGGATATATCACACCTCCGTTACCTTCACCACCAATGGCAGCCGCTTGCTTATTCATTTCTCTCACCACGTTAACTTCACCAACTGCTGATTCGAAAAATTCAACGCCATGCTTTTCTGCGATTCCTCGCAAAGCCATAGTCGATGATAAATTGGCAACTAGTGCTCCTTTGGTATGTTGAAGCACATAGTCTGCAACAGATACTAAAGTATATTCTTCTCCAAAAGGCGTTCCATCATTACAAACTAAAGCTAAACGATCGACATCAGGATCGACTATGATTCCCAGATCCAGATTTTCCTTCTTTACCAGTTCGCTGATTTCCACAATGTTTTCAGGAAGGGGTTCGGGATTATGAGCAAAGTTCCCATCAGGGACACAATTAATTTCAGTCACTTTATTAACACCCAGAGCTTTTAAAAGACGAGGAATAGCAAAGCCACCAACAGAGTTTACAGCATCAACTGCAACTGAAAAATCAGAGGCAGAAATGGCTTCAACATCTACTAAATCCAAATCAAGTATGTGTTGGATATGCTTATCTAAATAATTTTCGTCTTTTGAATAGGAACCCAAATCATCAACTCCGTTATAGGTGTAATTTTTATCTTCAACCAACTGAAGTAAATCTTTTCCATCCTGATCAGAAATAAATTCACCTTTACTATTCAATAACTTCAGGGCATTCCAGTTCTTAGGGTTGTGGCTCGCTGTAATAATAATACCGCCACCTGCATTCATATCGATCACAGCCATTTCCACAGTTGGAGTTGTTGCTAAGCCAAGATCAATGACTTCAATCCCAACTGAAATTAAAGAACCTACAACAAGTTGGTTTACCATTTCGCCACTGATTCTCGCATCACGACCAATCACAAGCTTTTTATTAGCTCCACTATTTTGAAGCCACATACCAAAAGCTCCAGCAATACTTACGACATCCATTGGTGTAAGAGCCTGACCAGGTCTGCCTCCTATTGTGCCTCGAATTCCAGATATTGATTTAATTAAAGTCATTGTATTTCTTCTTTAGGGTAATTTCATTCTATTTAGCAAACACCTATGCTAAGGCATTAATTAATTCCATAATTTTGCTGGGTATACACCTTGTTCAACCAGTTCTAAAATAGCTTTAGCCGCTTTTTCCTTATCCTCACGATAAGTCACACCAAACCACTGAGCATCTGACTTTAACACTTTAACACTTGTATTTTTACTATCAATTATTTTAGCAACAACAGAAGGAATAAAAAATTCAGATTTTAACTCTTGCCCAGCTTCAGCCAAAAAGCTTCTAAATTGGTCTTCCAAATGCTCAAAAAGTTGAGGTTTAAAACCCCAGAAATTCATTGAAACAGTTGTGTCTCCAGTAAGTGGAATCCATTTATCATCTTCTTTATAAGCAATTCCTTCTGAACGCTTTTCGATATGAATTCGTTCAACAACAGTTTCTAAATGCTCAATTGCATTTGTAGAACAAACACCACGAGAAACAGAACCGTTTTCGGAAATAGTATTTGCAAGTTTGTACCCCACCATAGCATATTCTTGTTCTGAAATTGAGTTCTTTAAGAAATCTGCCATAGTAGTAAATGCCTCTACACCATAATAGTCGTCCGCATTAATAACTGCAAATGGCTCGTTAATGCATTCTTTGGCCATTAAAATTGCATGACCAGTTCCCCAAGGCTTCTCTCTATCTAAATTATAAGATGAACCTTCTGGTACTTTTTTAATTTCTTGATTCACATAACCCACTTCTATTTTCCCTGCAAGTTTTGTATCAAAGAGCTCTTTAAATTCTTTTTCAAATCCTTCTCTAATGACAAAAACGATTTTTCCAAAACCAGCTGCAATCGCATCATGAATTGAATAATCAATAATGGTTTCATCAGAAGGGCCAATTGGATCGATTTGCTTTAATCCACCATATCGGCTTCCCATTCCAGCTGCAAGTACTAATAGTGTCGGTTTCATATCTAACTTTTAATTTATTCCTAATACTTCATTCATTACATTGGACAAGGTTCCCATCAGTGCTGAATCATCAAGTAATTCAGAACAAACAAGCTCTGTTTCAGAACTGATTCTATCCATTGCGTATTTATTCATAGCCATATTCACAGGATCTGAAATATATTTTCCTGTATGAGCCAATCTGCCTCCAATAATTATCATCTCTGGATTAAGCAGGTGAATTAGAGTCACTAATCCTTTACCCAAATATTCACCCATCTTATTCAACTGATCGATTGCAAATTGATCGCCTTCAACAATAGCTTCAATAACAGCTCGCAGATCAACTGAAAAGCCTTTATCTTTCTTACTACTTAATAAGCTTGCCTGTCCTTTTTCAAGAGCCTTATTTATATTTCGAACTAAAATCTCGCCAGAGGTTAGAGTTTCCAAACAACCTATCTTCCCACAATAACACAAGTCGCCATCCGGATCAATCAGAATATGTCCAAACTCTCCAGCAAAACCATTTTTACCAGAATACAACTGTCCATTTAAGATGATACCCAAACCAATTCTATTGCTTAAGTTCAAACACAAAACATCTTTTTTCCCTTTGGCCTTTCCAAAAGCTTTTTCTCCCAAGGCCATTAACCTTGCATCATTATCCAACAAGACAGAGAACCCAAGTTTATTGCTCAGATAAAATGCTAATCCTTCCTTCGCAAATGACAAATGTGTGAAGGTGATACCATTTTCAGCATCAACTAAACCTGGAATAGATACACCCATTGCTAAAACATTAGCAGTTGAAATATTCATCTCACGGAGTATTTCATTAACCTTCACAACAAGCTGATCGGTATAAATCGAAGAATTTTCTAAATCGAAATTCTTAAATTCTTGTCTACAAACAAGCTGATTGTTCAAATCGAAAAGTGCAATTGTAAGTGTATGCAAGTTAATATCGATACCTAAAACGTATTGATATTCAGGATTAATACAATAAAGGTTGGGACGCCTTCCTCCTATTGATTCTCCAATACCATTATCGAGAAGAATGCCAAAACCTAACAAATCGTCAACCAACGAAGCAACCAAAGGCTGACTGATTTTAGATTGCTTTACAATGTCAGCAATAGAGGCTTTGCCAATCACATACAAATGAGAAACAATCTTACGATACTGTTCCATTTTTCGTTTTTTGGCATTAGCAGTTCCTGCTAACTCTTTCTCATATTTGAATTCTGGTCTCAATCTGACTTTATTTTAGTTTGGATTAATTTTCGTGATAAAAGTATAAATATTTTTAAAAGAAGAGTTAACTTTTAAAATGTTTTTTAGAAGTATTTTCTACACAAGCCTAAAAATGGGTTTGTAGTTGAAATCCTGTTAAACAGATTAGTCTTTAATAATAAATGACCAGATAGAATCAATGAAACACCTCTGAATATCACATCAATATTTTATTATATTTGCCCCATCTCAAAAAAAAAATTAACGAGCAATTGAGATAGCTCTTAAATAACCAACAAA
>NZ_JBFFKR010000289.1:0-3980 GCF_041555295.1 Ancylomarina sp.
AAACTTTCATCATTCCGAATGATATGATCGTAGAATCGACTTTGCCATGCAAAATCGGCATGAATTTTTCTGGCATTTATCGTACATATACGTTTGTATTGATTTATAATAACACCCAATGATGAGGGTTTCCATGCATTTGATGCCATCATCTGGTTTATTGATTGTGATGATGCCATGCACGTGATTGGGCATGATTACAAATTCATATCCTCACTCATAAAACTTATCCATCGCCCATTTTAAAGGATTGCTTTTGATATAATCTCTGATTCTCTCCAAGCTTTCATCATTCCGAATGATATGATCGTAGAATCGACTTTGCCATGCAAAATCGGCATGAATCTTTCTGGCATTTATCGTACATATTCGTTTGTATTGATTTATAATAACACCCAATGATCCGGGTTTCCATGCATTTGATGCCATCCTTGTGGTAGAGACGTCCAATGTGGAGACGCCCAAATTGGACGTCTCTACCTTACGGTCATTATTATTTTTGCCATCATCAGGTTTATTGATTGTAATGATTCCATGCACGTGATTGGGCATCACAACGAATGAATCCAATTCGACAAATGGGAAATGTTTGGGAATCTCGTTCCAATAGGTCTTGGCTAATTCTCCCACTGCAGATAAAATCATTTCCCCATTTACAATATCACCAAAATACAATTCACGATTCGCCGTACAAATGGTAACAAAATACAGTCCACTGCTGGCGTAATCCCAATTTTTCAATCGAGCAGATTCTATTCTATATCGACCTTTATACTTTTCTGACATGATAATTAAATGGGCTTCATGATTCCCTTGTTTCGGGATTAATTAAACCTATGCGTTTTTTACCTTTGCAGGCTACGCTCGCATCAGCATTACATGCTCGGACTAGCGAGGATTCATCTTTATTCTCCTTACGCTGCCGCACGATTTTATCGTGTGGCTCATTATGTTTTATTTCTAACCAGCTTGTACTCTAACTGGTTATAAATCCAAAAGAACTAAACAGTATTAGCAAAAATTTATTAGACTGTACTCTTAGCATTTAAGCTATGAAACCTATTATCCTTTTTACTTACCACACGATAAAATCGTGCGGTAGCGGGGGTAAATGAGCATAAGCCCTGAAGCGTAATTGAGAGCCTCACAAAAAAAGTGAGACTCTCAATACGGCGCATCTCGACGCCCAACAAGTTGCACATAAAAAAAGCTGTGGCTCTCGCACCACAGCTTAGTTCTCTCTAATTAAAATTCAAGCATCAATCGAGTTGAAACTTATTGCTTTACTAATCCAGGGATTTTCCAATTAGAACTTAAAACATCACCCCCTGGAAGGTATGCCCTTAATACCATTAAAAACTCTTTATTCTTTGGCGATTGCAGCCAATTAATGGCTGCACCAGAAGGTTTTTCTGCTTGTATATGAATAACTAGCCTTCCTCCTGGTTCTAATTTATAAGAATTTCGACTTGAGAAACAATAGCTTTTTGATTTTGCGACCAACTTATTATCTGATCCATACAATGTCAAAGACCAAAAAGCATTTACATCAGGTATTTCTTCTTCCCTAAAAGTCATGGTGTATCTATTTGCCCCATTAAGTTGTTTGTTGTCAGAATCTACCGTTGTATTTGGATATATAGCTTCCTCTGGGTCATTCGAAATCATCCCTTCAGCGCATTGAATAGCTCCTCTAAGTTCAAATTTTTGAAAATAACCAGCACTTCCCATTTCACGTGGAGGAAAACTCCAACCATTTTTTTTAGAGCAACCCACCCCTTCTTTACCCATTTCTTTTATTAATCGCTTACCTTCCAAAGCTGCTCTTATCAATCCTTTTTTCGTGGACTCATCCAAATCTTCAATCATAATTCCAGGACCAATTCCAATCTGTTCGAATTGCTTGAAAAATTCTTTATTTTGTACCAAACAAGGATTATCAATCATAAATCTATTGATGGTTTTCCATTCTTCCAAGGAGCCCTCTTTTCTTAATTCATAAGGTTTAAATGTATTTCCATCTATAGGATTTGGGTCTTCATTATTAACCCATTGACTTAAAGGGGTGAGTATATATTTTTTTTGAATATCGTGCACCGTTTTAACATCACCGTCTCTTACTTCTGTTCTAACAAGTCCAAAAGCATATTTTGTTGGTGAAGTCACGGGCAAATTCATCAATCTTGTACCATTAGATTTTTCTGGGTATCTTATTATATCACAGGATCTCAAACCCTTAGGTAATTTACCATCCCAATTGGGGCCGGCAATTAAAAAATGGCCTTCTTGTTTCCCTGTCGTTCTTTGCCCTATATACCCAAAATTATCAGAGGTCATAGAGGCAATCTCAAATGAAAAATATCTATCTATAATAGCAGGATGACTAAATACGATAGGCTCTTTATCTAAATTTAAAAAGCATAAAGAGTACAAGGTGTCGGTATTGGGTGTACCTTCTGCATTAGAAGCTGGAGTAATTAAATCTTTATAATGATAAAATTGGTTATATGGCATATCAGGACCGTTATACTCATATGTTTTGTTTCTCGAAAGCCATCTGTATCGAAGTTGAGCAAAATAAAGCCACGAGTAGGCACATATATAAGCCTGGGTTCCCAGAGTATATGCATATTCTTCCTGCCAACTAATCGTTGAATCATCTGTATCAGATGCATCTATCAATTTATCTTTAGTGCTTGAATTGTTGTTGTTGTTGTTACTGCTATTTATAACTTTTTCTAATTCCATCAAATTTGTCTTATCCATATCGTTTATTTTAATAATGATATTCAAATTTCAAATCGAGCTTTAAGGCCCATGATATTTCTCTTTTGTCACCTACGGGATTTTCATTTATTTATCCCATCATTCACAATAGGCGATGTATATTCCCTTCTTTTGATATTTTATTATTTACACTTATTTTTTTTCACTTTCGAGCAGGCACTATTGCAAGCCTGCTGCTTTTTCTATCTTGCCGGCTGATGCAGCTTCCATGGTGCTAATTCCATCGAAAGTTGATATAAATTTTGATTCTACTTTTTCCCATCTGGCCAAAGCCTCAGGGTATCCTAGCTCTAAATAAAAACGGTTTTCTTTAGAAATACCAGCCCCACCGCCATTATCTGATTCTTTATTATAACTATCTACATAAGCCTTAGCATTTTTCAAATCTCCAAGACGGTTTTCAGCAAGCCATGTAACGATATCTCCCATTGGTTTAATCTCCGGAATATTCTCATCAATGCTAAAAACAGTATTACTTGATTGATGCAACATGACATAAAAACCATAATCTGCTCCCCAAGGATTAGATCCAATCACGATATAGTCTTTCATTAATGTACTTGGACAATTATTTTTTCTAAAAATATCAGGCCACCAATCTGGATCATCCATTATGGTATTCATACTTGATTTATCAAACCTCACCCATGTATCTATAGTATAAAGGGTGGCTTCGGCACAAAAATCAAGATTATATCCCGCCGGAATATCAAATGCACTGTAAATGCTAATTAATTCTCTAAGTCTGGGTTGAAGTATGACATCTTCCCGTATCTGGAAATCTTGAATTTGTTTTGCACTTGCCCCCGGCACCAACATAAATGAAAATGGAGACCAAAATGAGACTAGCTCATCCCATGCTTGTTTAGGTGTCATTAATTTTTTATTCATCATCAAAAATTTGAACATTAAAAAAAAGGGAATCTCTTTATATAAAATCGCTACACATTACCTTAACCAGTATGTATATCTAGTTATCACATCCACTTTACCAATCAGCTAACAAAACTCTTAATCAGACATATAAATGCACAACATATTTAAACTCTATTAAATTTATGAAAATTAGGAAGCAAACAATAAAATAGAGTAAGGCAAAGTAGCTAACATACATAAAATAGAATAAGTCCATATAATTATGAACAGCCCTTGCCCCAAAAGGGAAACTTTTCCTAAGCTGTCCTTTAAGCCCC
>NZ_JBFFKR010000290.1:0-3978 GCF_041555295.1 Ancylomarina sp.
CACCAGTCTCATCAAGTTTATTATTGCATATTCCAAAAACTGACTTGACTTATCCCACTGCAAATCATAAGCATATCTACTTATAAAGCTCTAATATTACAATAGAGAAATTAATCTTTATTCAGACAATTAATAAGAGATAGATTTCTTAAATACATTTTTTCATGGCAACTAACCAAAAACCTCAAAGCATATGAAGACAATAAAAGTCCTTCTATCCATCACCCTAATCACATTGATATCGGGATGTAGTATGAAGAGTATTCCTGAAGAAACAGTTTATGAAAGTGTTGATGAGATGATATCAGAAGCACGATCATTAACATCGGATCTGAGTATTGAAGAATTCCACTCATTAATGAACAGCGACTCTGCTTATATACTTATTGATGTTCGTTTACCTGAAGAACACAAAAAAGGATTCATTCCTGGTTCAATTTCAATCCCTCGCGGCGTTATCGAGTTTCGTATCAATAGCGAAAAAGTATGGGATGAAGAAGGTATGTATGTTCCTGAGAAAAACGAAATGCTTGTTTTGTATTGTAAGAAATCGAAACGCGGTGCTCTTGCTGCTCTTGCTCTTAAACAACTTGGCTATACCAATGTAAAGAATATAACAGGAGGCTGGACTGACTGGCATACCAATTACCCCGAAATTAAAGAAGATAAAATTGAGGCTGGTGCCCCAATCGGTGCTGCTGCTGAAGAAGAAGATTCAGGAGGCTGCTAATATCTAAAAATTACAAAACCCAAATAATAAAAACCTAAATCCTTTTACAATGAAAAAGTTCACAAAATTTCTAGTCATTCTGGCTTTATTGCCGATGTTATTCCTTTCGTCTTGTAAAGAAGATGATGATGCAACAGGTGCTGATAATCCAGCTTTTGAAGCACTTCAAACTTACCTGGTTGATAACCAAATGGACTTGAACCAAATTATCTCAACGACTGAAAATGGGAAGTTTGCAACGAAAACACTTACAGATAAGTATATTATTGATATACGTTCTGCTGCTGATTTTGCAACGGGTCATTTAGAGGGTGCAGTAAACTCAACATTGGCGAATATTCTTGAAACTGCAAAAGCAGCTAATAACCCTATCCTGGTTGTTTGTTATACAGGACAAACTGCAGCTAGAGCGGTTGTTGCTTTACGTTTAAGTGGTTTCCCAAAAGCCGCTTTACTTAAGTGGGGAATGAGTGGTCAAGGTAATACTGGTCCTTGGGATAGCAATATTGGTGATGCAGCTAAAGATCATGCAAACTGGACAAGTGATGCTCCGGTTAATCCATCAACTTACCCTGCTCCTGTTCTTTATACAACAGCTACCGAAGGTGCCGCAATTCTTAAAGAAAGAGTTCAAGCGATGTTGGAAAATACAGCATGGTCTGTTAAGAATCCTGATGTATTAGCTACTCCTGCAAATTACCAAATCAATAATTATTTCTCAGAAGGCGACTGGAATGCTTTTGGTCACTTTAAAGGTGCTCACCGTTTAAACCCATTAACTGTAAATGGAAGTCAGGTTTTCAATCTTGATCCAAATCAAACAATCGTAACTTATTGTTATACAGGTCAAACTTCTAGTATCATTACAGCTTACCTACACGTATTGGGATATGATAAAGCAAAAAGTTTATTGTTCGGAATGAATGGTTTACAAAATACCCATAGCCAGTGGACTGAAAACTCAGCTATTACAGGAAATCAGTGGGTTCAAGGAGCTCACTAGAATCTTAAAAAAACATGGGAGTGTAATCACTCCCATGTTTTTTAATTCAAGAGAGTTTACTGACTAATTAAAGGACTTTTTCACCTCCATAGAATATTCGAATAAATATTGAGCTCTGAACGAATCCTCAACCTTAACTATCAAAAATTACAAACATGAAAAATATATTACTTGCTATAATGGTCATCATGATGTTGCCAGTTGTAGCGAATGCACAAGGATGTGACGAGCCTTCAGGAGAAGGTGTAAACGTATTCGGATTCTTCCAACCTAAATTCGAGTTCAACCAAAATGAAGGAATTGATGACAGCAATACATTTAACTTTAACAGAGCTCGAATAGGTGCTATGGGTAGTATCCCTTACGATTTCAGCTACTATATGGTACTTGAAACCAGTCCTTCAAAAAATGATGGAACACCATATCTACTTGATGCCTTTGTCACTTATTCTCGTTACGATTTTGCAAGAGTTTCTTTTGGTTCATTCAAGTCTCCAATCTCTTTGGAACTGAACACACCCTGTCATAAGCTTCATACCATTAATCGTTCTAAAGTCGTGGAGCAGCTAGCAACACCAGATCGCGATCGTGGTTTTATGATCTTAGGTGGTGCAGACTCAACCCTATTCCAATATAGCGTGGCTATAACTAACGGTACTGGTTTGTTCCAAAATGATGATAATAAAAGAAAAGATTATGCTGCGCGTTTAGTTGCTAACCCTCATAAGAATTTAAAGATTGGTGCCAGCTACAAGTTTGGTAAAGCAACAGCTGCAGTTGACGGAATGCCTGAAGACGAAAGAACTCGCTATGGTGCAGATCTTCAATACAAGCAAGGCGCTTTCATGTTACAAGCTGAATATTTGTATGCTAAGGATGTTGGTTCATATACCACTGGTGGTGGTTGCGGTGAGCCGATTGAAGTACATCAAGGTGATGTCAAGAGAGATGGTATGTTCGTAATGGGTATGTATAAGTTCCAAAATAACCTACAGCCTGTTGTAAAATTCGAATACTTCGATTCAAGTAAAGATGTTAGTGGTAACACGGAGTACTGTACAACTTACGGTCTAAATTATTTCTTTAACGATTGGACTAAAGTTCAGGCTAACTACGTATACAGAGCCGAAAAGGAAAAAGAAATTGATAACGATATTTTCATGTTGCAAGTAACGGTTAAGTTTTAAAAACGGGATGATTGGGAGTCGAAAGACTCCCTTTACTTGTACTTTGTTAATCAAATTAAAAATAGATAGTTATGAAAAAATTGATATTGATGGTATTTGTTTGCTTCCTGGGGATGCAAATGACTTTCGCACAGGATATCATTTCTGTTAAAGAATTTTTGAAGATAAAAAGTGATCCTAATGTTGTTTTAGTCAGTGCCAGAAAACCTGCCGATTATAAAAAGGTTCATATTGCAGGAGCTATAAATATAAATCACAAAGACTTATACAAAGCTACACCTAAAAGCACCCTAAAATCAAGTGCTGAGATCGCAAAGATCCTTGGTGAAAAAGGGATTAGCAACAACAATACAATCGTAATTTACGATAACGGTTCTGGAAAATATTCAGGTCGTATGTATTGGATCTTAAAATATTTAGGTGCCAAGGATGTCAAATTATTAGATGGACATATGAAAGCTTGGAGAATGGCACGTAAGCCTGTGACCAAGAACCCTGCTAACAGACAGGCAACAACATTTGCTGTAAACCTAAACAAAGGAGCCATTGCTTCTATCGTTCAAGTTAAAAAAGCATCAAACAGTGCGACTTCAATCATCGTCGATGTTCGTGCAGCTGACGAATACAATGGGACTAAGGAATCAAAACTTCCAAAAGGTCATATTCCTTCAGCCATCAACCTTGAATTTAAAAATGTAATGAACTCGAAGGCTAAACTTAAGTCGAAAGAAGAATTACAAGCCCTTTTCACTGCTGCTGGTATCACCAAAGATAAAGAAGTGATTCTTTACTGTGAATCAAGTGTACGAGCAGGTATCGTTTATCTAGCCTTAACATCAGCTTTAAATTACCCAAATGTGAAAGTTTATGATGGTGCTATGTTCGAATGGGCAGCAAGCGAAATCGTACAAAAATAAACTTCAAGTTTTCATAAATCTGTTATCCTCCATACTATCCCGAGGATAACAGATTGAAATAAAAATATCGATCTGATGAGCAAGTCAAGAAGAGATTTTATAAAGATATCCGCATTGGGATTCGGGGGCTTGGTTTTAGCA
>NZ_JBFFKR010000291.1:0-3940 GCF_041555295.1 Ancylomarina sp.
CGTTTTTAAATATACGACGATTACTTTCTATTATATGTGTTTTTCTTATTCCCAATGATTTATTTGAGTTCAAAACGAACCATGATCCTGTTCTCTAATTCAATTTTTTGAAATTCGATTTGTGGAGCAGCATCTTCCATTTCTAGGCTGGCCATACCTCTTATCATTATTCTTTTTTCTTGTGGACGAGCCTGGTACGTATTATATGAGCCTTCGTTAATGTAAATGGCTTTCCCTACTTCTTGATCCAATGCAGCTGTTAAAGCCTTTGCTTTGGCTTTAGCATCCTTAATAGCTTTTACTTTAACTTCAAGTTTGAATTCTTCAATTTTTGAATGATCAACCTTCTCGATTTGAATATTCGATATGCCAATTTTTTCCAAAGAAGAAAATAAGCTCGAAAGCGTTTTTGTATCGTGTACAATCACCTGAAAATCTTTCGATTTCATGATGTCTTTTTTCTTTAGAAAGTAAGTTTTAAAGTTACTGGTAAAATCCTGAACGGAAACTTGCTTTTCAAGGTCAATGCCAATTTGCTTTAAAGTCTTAAACATCTTTTTTTCCAACTGATCAACGCTTTCCTTGTTTCTTGTATCGCGTTCGCTCAAATTAATGTTTAAATAAATCTCATCAGGAATAATTTCCATCTTAGCATTACCATTAACTTCAATATAATTCTGATCTATGAAATTCTTTGTTCCTGATTGTGCGGAAGAAAATTGTGTGATTAAAAGGGCAAAACCCAATAGAATAAATTGTCTCATACTTATATGTTTTTAGTTTAATTATTTTGATGATACCAAAACTACAGATTGGTTGCGTCGTGCTTGTAAATTTCTAATATTTTATCTGTGATTAAAAATTTATTTTATGCAATTTCTATGCCATTCCCTTTTAGGTTATAATACATTCCTGGGCTTGCAGATAACCTTTTTAAAACTCTCATTCTTTAAATCAATTCAAAATTCAGATTAGAGAATTACATTTTTATCCTTGTAAAGGCTAATAATATCCTGAGAAACATAAAGTACAACTAAAATTTACATAAGGAAGTCTTAATTTTGTTTTATTACCAATAATTATAGTTACTTTCATACCCCTAAACTATATAACTATGACGCTATTTATTCTAAATGATTGGGCTTCGTTGAGCTTGATTGAACAATTTTTCTGGGGAATTGCAATCCTCTTTTCGGTTTTATTTATTCTACAACTAATCTCCAGTTTTATTGGTGGTGATGTAGATGGCATGAGTGCCGAAGGCGACGCGGATATTTCTGTGGAAGGGGATATGGGAATCGATTTTCAATTCTTTTCATTAAAGAACCTTGTGGCATTTTTCACCATTTTTGGATGGACTGGAATTATTTGTGTCGGTTCAAATCTTAGCCCACTTGTGTCGACATTGATAGCCACTCTTGCTGGATTGATCATGATGCTAATTATGGCTTCTATCATGTATTTTATGGGAAAATTAACAGAAGATGGTAGTCTGAAAATGAAAAATGCTATTGGTAAATCAGGTACGGTTTATCTTCCAATTCCAGCAAAAAGAGCTGGCATGGGACAAGTTCAAGTTCAAGTTCAGGGGCTTCAAACTTTGGATGCTTATACCGATTCCGATCAGGATATTCCTACTGGTGCACTGGTTGAGGTAGTCGATGTTTTAAATGATCAAATATTAATCGTTAAACCAAGTGTTTAATCACTAAATTATAATAATAAAAAATGGGAGAGTATATTTTATTTTTGTTTGCCGCTGTGGCACTTTTTATTTTCATCTTAATTGTTTCGCTAATTAAGCGATATAAGAGATGTCCTTCTGACCGAATTTTAGTCGTTTATGGTAAAGTTGGTAAGGGTGTAGAGACCGAATCGCGTTCGGCCAAATGTATTCATGGGGGTGCGGCCTTTATCTGGCCAATTATTCAAGATTATTCATTTCTTGATTTAACGCCTATTTCCATCGAAATCAATCTGACCAATGCCCTAAGTAAGCAGAATATTCGTGTGGATGTTCCTTCTCGTTTTACTGTTGGTGTCTCAACCGAATCGGGCGTTATGACCAATGCCGCCGAACGTTTATTGGGTTTATCACAAGAGAATATTAGTAATTTGGCCAAAGATATCATTTTTGGACAGTTGCGTTTGGTTGTGGCTACTATGGATATCGAAGAGATCAACTGTAACCGTGATAAGTTTTTGGCTGCAGTTTCTTCTAACGTGGAAGCTGAACTGAAAAAGATTGGTTTGAAGCTGATCAATGTGAACGTGACTGATATTAACGATGAGTCGGGTTATATCGAGGCTTTGGGTAAAGAAGCCGCTGCTAAGGCGATAAATGATGCCAAGCAATCTGTGGCTGAGAAAAACCGTGATGGTTCTATTGGTGAGGCAAATGCACATCAGGATCAACGTGTAAAGGTTGCTAAAGCTGATGCGAGTGCTGTTGAGGGTGAGAATACTGCTAAAATTACCATTGCCAACTCTGATGCAATCAGAAGAGAGAGGGAAGCTGAAGCTGAGCGTTTAGCTTCTGCTGCTGAGAAAGTAACTCAGGCGCGTGCTCTTGAAGAGGCCTATGCTGCAGAGCAAAATGCTGAAGATGCCCGTGCGACTCGTGATAAGGCTTCTCAGACTGCCGATATCGTGATTCCTGCTCAAATTGACAAGCAGAAAATTGAAATTGCTGCTGAAGCGATTGCAGAACAAACCCGTCGTCATGCTAAGGGTGAGGCTGATGCTATTTTCATGAAAATGGAAGCTGAAGCGAAAGGTATCTATGAGATTTTGAGCAAGCAGGCTGAAGGTTTCGATAAGATTGTGAACGCTGCAGGTAGCGATGCCAAAGATGCTGTGATGTTGATGATTGCTGACAAATTACCAGAATTGGTTAAAACTCAGGTTGACGCTATTAAGAATATCAAGATTGATAAAGTAACTGTTTGGGAAAATGGTGGCGGAAAAGATGGTAAGACATCTACTGCTAACTTTATGCAGGGTATGATGGGATCTATTCCTCCAATGGAAGAGCTTTTCAAAATGGCGGGTATGGAGCTTCCTAATTATCTGGGTAAAAAGGTTGAAGATGGTGAAAATGTTGCCTTCGAAGATGTTTCGAATGATGACAGCAAGAAAGTTGAATAATAAGCCATAGGCTATTAGATATTGAATAGGGCTGTTGAAAATTCGTTTTCAATAGCCCAATTTTTTTGTGCAAACTCAGCTATTTATTGATCCGAAAAGTAAGAAGGTTTTAAAAATATTGAGATATGGTGTGAATTAGACTAATATACAAAAAAGGCCACCCTTTTCAGGATGGCTTTAAGCATATTAATGTTGGTTTAGTTGTAAGTAAACGTTCAGTATAATAAGTAATATGCTATTCTAGTTTATATCATTTGCACACTTCACTTCAGGGGATTTATCTCCGAAATATTTCTTCTTAAATCGTAGAGATAAGTTGACAAGAGCAATTAAAACAGGGACTTCAACCAATGGACCTATAACGGCAGCAAAGGCAACACCCGAATCGATACCAAAAACTGCAATGGCAACAGCAATTGCCAATTCGAAATTATTACTGGCAGCCGTAAACGATAGGGTAGCGGTTTTGGCATAACCTGCATTTACCTTTTTGCCCATAAAGAATGAAACCAGGAACATGATAACGAAATAAATGAGTAGAGGAATGGCAATTCTAACCACATCGAAAGGTAGCTGGACAATATGCTCACCCTTAAGTGAAAACATCACAAAAATGGTAAATAATAAAGCGAATAGAGTTAGAGGACTGATCTTTGGAATGAATTTCTCTTGATACCATGCCTTGCTTTTTCTTTTCAAAAGCAGGTAGCGTGTAAGCATACCAGCTAAAAAGGGAATACCCAGATAGATGAAAACAGATTCTGCCACTTCTCGCATCGAGATATCGACTACC
>NZ_JBFFKR010000292.1:0-3925 GCF_041555295.1 Ancylomarina sp.
CAACTTATTAACCATAAATTGTATATTTGATTTGAAGTAATAGAAGTCGATGATTTCTATTCTACTGTCGTACAATAACAGCCAAGCCTAAACGAACTGAAACAACAATACAAATGCAAATCAATATAAATGGATTGAGCAAAGTTTATCCCAATGGGAAAAGGGCGCTTGACGACATAAATCTTGAAATTGGAAATGGGATGTTTGGCTTATTAGGCCCCAATGGCGCAGGAAAATCCAGCCTTATGAGGATATTGGTTACCCTAATGGAACCCTCAACTGGAACTGCAAGTTTCGATTCATTCGATCTGCATAAAGATCGTAAAGAAATAAGAAGCATCCTGGGCTATTTACCTCAGGATTTTCGTTTCTTTTCGAAATTAAAAACATGGGAATTTCTTGATTATGCTGCCTCATTAGCTGGTATCAGAAGTAAAAGTATCAGAAGAGACAAAGTCGATGAATGGCTTGATAAAGTAGGTCTGTTCGATGTTCGTGAGCGTGATGCCAATAAGTTATCCGGAGGTATGAAACGTCGATTAGGAATTGCTCAAACATTGATAAGCGATCCTAAAATAATTATCGTAGACGAACCAACAACGGGGCTTGATCCTGAAGAAAGAATTCGTTTTCGAAACATTTTATCTGAAATCAGTCAACAAGATGTGACAATTATTTTGTCAACACATATTGTCGGTGACATATCCAGCGTTTGCAATAATCTGGCCCTATTAAATAATGGAGAGCTGGCTTTTAAAGGAACACCCGAAGCTTTAATCGAAAAGGCTAGAGGTCATGTTTGGCAAGTCAGCACATCTGGCTACGAATATGATTTAATCAAAGATAAATACGCTGTTGTTTCAACTATCCCAACTCAAGAGGGATGGGATGTTCAACTCATTGGCGATGGCAGTCAATTAAGTAATGCCATAGAAATTGAGCCTAATTTGGAACATGCCTATGTCTATTTCATGGAAGAAACTTCGGAACTCATTTAGCAACTATAAATATGATCTCAATTCACACTATTCGTACAGTCGCTAAATTTGAAACCCGAACCTTACTAAGATCCTGGTTTTTCAGGATTTTTGCTGGCTTATCGATCCTTTTCATTGGAATTTTTAATATTGCTGCTTTTTTAGAAGGAAGTGATTCGCCATGGATTTTTAGAGCCTTACCAGCTGCGATACCCTATGCCAACCTAATTATCCTGAATTTAGGACAAGCTATTGTAGCTATATTTCTAGCCTCCGAGTTTTTAAAACAGGATAGTAAAAACGACTCAGTTGAGGTTATCTATGCAAGATCGATGACTAATAGCGAGTATATTCTTGGAAAATCTTTTGGAATAATCACGGTTTTTGTCATTCTCAATATCTTGATTTTATTAATGGGAATTGGCTTTTCTTTTTTAAGTAATGAGTCTTCTCAAGGTGTGCTGCAACTTTTATATTACCCCCTTTTGATTTCGATACCAACCTTGGTTTTTATAATAGGTTTGGCGTTCTTTTTTATGACAATATTGAAAAATCAAGCCATCACATTTATTATCCTTCTGGGTTATATTGCACTCACTATTTTTTATTTAAATACGAAGTTCTATCACATATTCGATTATATCGCCTATCAAGTGCCAATGATGAATTCTACAATTGGTGGCTTCGGGAATCTAACTGAAGTCATCATCCACCGAGGAATCTATTTCTTCCTGGGGATAGGATTCATCTTCTTTACCATCTCAAAATTAAATCGTTTACCCCAGTCCAAACGTTTTGTGAATTTGCCAATCTATTTGGCTCTACTGGCATTTCTATGCGGTGGTGGATTAATTTGGAAATATATTGATATAAAAGTTGATAACGATGCGTTTAGGAATAAAATGATAAGCTTAAATAACAAATACCTATCATATTCTAAAGCTGAAATTAGAGATTGCCATATCGACTTAAACCATTTAGGAGAAAAAATATCAGCAGTAAGTAAACTGAACCTTTATAATTCATCAAATTCAGAATTAGATACCCTACTCTTTAGCTTAAATCCTTCTTTAAAAATTACTTCTATTACTGCAAACAATAAAAAGCTGGAATTTAAACGTGAAACTCACCTGCTCAAAATCGCAATTTCTAATAAATTAAATAAGGAAGAATATTTAGAATTAGTTATTAGTTACGAAGGAGCAATTGATGAAAGAACTCACTTTCTCGATCTAAACCCAGAGCTTGTAGAAGATAATTTCAGTGCAGTCATGTTCAGAGTAAGGAAAAGGTTCTCTTATCTACAGAACAACTTTGTTTGTCTAACTAATGAATCACTCTGGTATCCCATTTCGGGAGTAGGTTTTGCCTCTCTGAATCCTGTTTTGCATTCTCCTGATTTCACAAACTTCAAGCTAAAAGTTCATACAAAAAACAATCTAACTCCTATTTCACAAGGAAAACTAACAACTATTTCAGATAGTGTATTTGAATTCCAACCAGAATCAGCACTTCCAAAAATAAGCTTGTTGATTGGAGATTACCAAAAATATAGTACAACTGTTGATTCCATCGAATATTCCATTTATTCCATTAAAGGGAATCAGTTTTTTTTGAAACATTTTGATTCGATACAGGATAGTTTACCATCATTAATTCGGGAGTTGAAAAACGAATATGAAACTAAGTTGGATTTAGAATATCCATTTAAGCGATTCGCTTTAGCAGAAGTCCCTATTCAATTTGCACTTGATAAACATATTTGGTCACTCAGTAGTGATGCAGTCCAACCTGAAATCATTTTTTATCCTGAGAAAGGTGTTTTAATGGAGGAGACTGATTTTAAAAAGAGAAAAAAACGATTTGAAAAACGGATGAAACGTGATAATGAAGAAGTTTCTGATGAAGAACTCCAATCACGAATATTCAAACGATTTGTTCGTGGGAATCTGATGCCTCCTGCAACAGAATGGTATCAGTTCGATAATATAGATAGAAACACTTACTCACCATTTCCAAACTATTTTGGCTTTTCAACACAGCTTAGCTCTACTGAATATCCAGCATTAAATCTGGCTTTGGGGGTTTATCTGAAAGAAAAGAATGTCACATCACAATCATATTCTCGCTGGCGATTCGATGGTATAAGCAAAGAAGAACGTATTAATCTGGAGCTGAAAAAAGCCTCTCTTCAACATATTACAAGAACAGGCTTGAAACCTTCAACTAAAAATGAAGAGCAAATCTACCTCAATGATATCCTGCAAGCCAAAGGCATTCATCTTTTTTCATTACTCAAAGCTCGCTATGGTGAGGAGAAATTTAACGCTTTGATTAAATCTTATATCGAAAAGAACAAACACCAAAAATTCAGTTTTGCCGATTTTGATAGCTTACTAAATCTTAATTGTGGTAAATCGATTAAGGAGGATGTGAAAAGCTGGTACACGACCAATAAACTACCTGGTTTTTTAATAAAAGATTTACAAACCTACAAAGTCAAGGATGGTGATCACATCAAATATCAAATTCGATACAAAATATCAAATCCAGAATCGGTAGATGGCATAGTCACCGTAAGTATTGAATCAAATGATCCAAATCAAAGACGCAATCGTCGGAATCAAGAAGATTCAAAGCCAGCCTTCTCGAAATCAATTTTCGTACCTGCAAATTCAGCTCGCGAAGTCGGTTTTGTTTTTCCTACTCAACCCAGCAGAATGAATATTTCTACTCATATATCTGAAAATTTACCTAATAGCCTAGTTTACGATTTCAGTACATTTTCTGAAACAAAAAAAACAAAGTTTTTCAATGAAGTAAAGAATTGTGAAGCATTTGAAGGAATTCTTGCCGATAACGAATTTGTTGTTGACAACGAAGACAAAGGTTTCGAATATGTTCAGGTATCAAACAAAAGTTATTTGAAACAATGGATTGATGAAAAG
>NZ_JBFFKR010000293.1:0-3921 GCF_041555295.1 Ancylomarina sp.
ATCGTAGTACATTTTCTGACTCTGAGTCGAGGGTACACCCGAATCGAACACATCGCCCGATACCAACAAAACCGACACTTCCTCGGTTTTAATGTAGGTCTCTAACCAGTCTAAAAACTGCGATTGCTCTTCGTATTGCGATTGTTCGTGAAGACGATGCCCCAAATGCCAATCGGATGTATGTAGTATTTTCATATGTTTTTTATCTTATATTTTTGCCATATGGAACTTACCATGAAAATCACCACCCTGTGTTTAAAAAGTTTCATACAAGGACGTTTCATTTCTAGTTTTCTTTAAACGATATCTAAACGGCAGATTACAAATCTACACAAACTGGTGGTATCTTATTCATAATAAAAGTTCTTCATATTAATGCGCTGCTGATCTTTTTTAATCTTAGTAATCAAATAATAATATCCAATATTATATATCCCATTTTTTTTTGGCTTGATTCAAAAGAAACAAACGATCGTGCATCTCATCATATTGATGCCAAAATTATCTAATTCATTTCAAAAACGGGCTCCTCGTTTCCATATGATTTAAACTTAATCATCATTTCCATTATTGCCACCGGCACCCCTACCAACTGCACACATAAATTCCCTAAAAAGCCATTTTCCTCTCAGATAAGAAATCAGATTAGACAGCACAAAACGAAGCCTATTTAAGCCATACTCCAATCAGTTTGTGAAACTTGACAGATTTGACAAGCAAATAAAAATTAAATTTCACTTAATTTTAATACAGATCAGGTTTCATCGCTTGAAGAGCAGATATAAAAAATTGAGAACAAGGGGCCGCAAGATTAGAATGAACCTTCGCGAAAAAGGAACATCTGCTCTAAAAAGGGAAAAAGGTCAAACTAGCTGTAAAGGGCGCCAATGGGATCGGGCAAAGGACAAACGAAGCAGAAACAGGTCTCAAACATTTCGCGCATGCTTCGCCCAAAAATCGGAACATTCGCCCTTTTCGGAAATTGCCCGCCCGAGTTCGCGCATTGCTCGCCCATATTCGCTGAATGCCCGCCCGAGTTCGCTGAATGCTCGCCCGAGTTCGCTGAACGCTCGCCCGATTTGCAGAGCCTCCGCCCAAATGGCTGAGCTTGTAGCCCAAGGCTGCCAGGAAACGCTTATCGATAAGCTATTTGTTGACGCTCAAAACCTGAAAGCGGCAAACATAGAGCATGAAAAATTCAAGAAAGAGCGTGGAGTCATCACACAGGAGCGTGTTATGCTACTGAACGAGGTGTACAAGCTGGTGAAACCCCTTAGCGATATGGCCCAAATTATCTATAACGATGATGCGGCTCACTTGGCTAAATACAGCTTACCCAAACCCAAATCATCACAAAACACAGCCGATGATTTAATTGAATCCTAACCTATAACAAGAAAACACCCCACTCAGGTTGAATGCGCTGAGTGGGGTGTTTTTTATTTGAACCAAACTTTCAATGTGCTCGACACCGCCCATGATAATTTAGCTTTTGTTGTGGTGTCGTTTTAATTTCTTTTTCTAATTTCATCATTATTCTATATCCTAAAGATATTTATCAAAACTTCAGCCCAACACTCAAAGAATGTCTATTGTATCCTCCAATAGCCGTGTCATATTTCAAATACCACTGACCACTGTATGCCATTGGTAATTCATACATTACACCTAGTATTGGACTTAAATACGTCTGACAATTTCTTTTGTATGATGTCAAATTCGAATATCCTTTCATTACTTCATATTCACTAGAAAAACATGTCCCTAATCCAGCTAAAAATGATGTTCTATTAAATGCTTTGTATCCGACATAAGCCTCAATGCATATCGCTTGACTATCCCATTCAACATGAGTACTTCTACTACCATCTCCTCCAGTATCTTCATGCTTTTCTTTTGGTGAGAAAGAGAAATCAATACCAAACAAAACCTTTTCCCTTAACTCATAAACGATTCCAAGATCAAGAGCTACTTTGGTATAATCATCATTTTTGCCAGAAAAATAATTCACCCCTAAACCTAAATCAATTCCAACTCTCTGTTCAATTACACTATTATCTTTTCGGCTCGTTTGATACAGAATACACACTTATCTGTTTGTTTTTTGTCACAGTTTTATTCTTTGGTATTAATTACAACCGTGTCGGCTATCATATCGTGAAAAGCTCTTCTTTTTTCATTTGTGAACATTGTAATAATTTCTACCAGAAACCATATTAATGACAAATAGATTAAATAAGTATTGTAAGGTTCCATTCCAGATTCTGTATATGAACCAATTCTTAGTATATTGATGAATATCAATATCATTCCAATCACCTGTAAAACTATATAAATGCTATCCCTTAAGAAAGCTTGTTTTAGTGTTAGTCCCTTTCTTTCAGAAACATCAATAACCTTTACATTCATTGCCTTTTTACCTATCGTTTGTCCAGTTTTCCAATGAAAATAGATTGAATAAAGAAAAAAAGATGAATAGCTAATTAGAATCCATATGAGTACTAAACCAATGTTACGATCTGGGGTTAAAAAGTAATAATCAAGGAAACCGATTGGTAATAATATTAGCCCGTCAATAAATCCAGCCCAAAATCTACCTGAAAATGTATTATATCTCTCCATCATTTTTTTTAAAATTATACCTAACTAGTTTGTATCAACACGATTGTTGTTGTTTCTCTAATATCTTATTATGATATCCCGATTTAATTGTCATCAAGCGGGTTTATAGCGGCTTAAATTTCACCGATCTAAATTCCGCTGTCAGTCTCAAAATAAAGCCCACCAAATTTATGAAAAGCAGGTAACAAACAATATGTTTTGTAAGGGAAAGTTGGGTATTGCACATAAAATAGAAAGCATCTACTTAGGGGAAAAAGAACACTCCCCTTGGTCCCCTCTCAAGAGGGGAATTAAAAAAGGGAAATTATTGACTGGATAATCTACTCCATATTTGCTAACATGTTAGTGAGTTTGCGAATAATCTGGAGTATTAGGAGTTGGCGATTTCTAATCGGCTTGCTTTACAGAAAATAGGATCGCAGATCCTCAACTAAAACCTGCAGATAAGATATCTGCAGGAGCTTGGCAAATAATAACTGTCTTTGCGAGGACGAAGTATGAGAACGTGGCAATCTCATAATAAATGCGCTGTGCTTGTATTAAGAGCTGTTCTATTAATGTGAGATTGCTTCAGTCGATTGGGTTCCATCGCAAAGACAAGGTGTAAATACTTAGTCATCCCCTGACATATACAGCTTTCATATAGTCATCCCGAATTTATTTAAGGGAAGCAGGCTCAGGCTTCGTCAAATCTGGAAATGCTACCTTCTATTAAAACAAAAAAAAGCTTGACAGTTCTGATGATTCAGTTCTGTCAAGCTTATTAATTCTTGGTCTTGTTTCCTTTACTTGCGAAAATCTTTTAATGCTTTTTGTACGACCTCCAAATCGTTTTCTTCCATACGGATAATCTTATTTTTATCGTTGTACACAAAATCAGAATAAGAAATGACGACCATAGAAATCCCATTCTTTGGTAGCACTTTAACTCTTCGTTCATCGTATAATCGTCTTAACTCTTCTCTTGTCGAAGTCTTTGTTTCCTCCTCGTCTTCCTCGTCTTTTTCGCGACTTGCTACAGGCCTGAAGTTCTGTATTTCTTTGTATTCTACAACCAATTGCAATTCTTCATAATAAGCATCAACAGGAAGCATGGTTTTGGTTTTCCCGTCTTTGTGCAGATCACCCATAAGGAAATCAAATCTCTTATGACGATCAGCTTTTAGAGATAATACTTTATCGCATAAACCGATAACATAGGTTTCGTCACTGTTTAAACGAATCGCTATCGGATCGTTTTCTGGGTTCTTTTTTTCCTGTTTGTAGGGAGCATCCGGAGTGCTTGCATGAGTCGGAACA
>NZ_JBFFKR010000294.1:0-3879 GCF_041555295.1 Ancylomarina sp.
GTTTCTCCAACCAGAATGATATTCGATTTTTCAATTTCGACTTCCTCATCATCCTCTTCCTGAAGCAACCTTTTGTAATGATTATAAACGGCAACCGAAAGATATTTCTTGGCATCATTCTGTCCAATCACATACTGATCAAGGAAAGCTTTAATTTCAGTTGGTTTCAACAACTGAAGATCGGTCAAATTAAGATCAGAATTGGTTTTTGCCTCTTCTTTAATAATCTCGTGTGCCTGATCGATACAACTATCGCAAATGTGACCACTGATTCCCGCAATTAAAAGATTGGTATCTTTTTTATCTCGCCCACAAAATGAACATTTATCCATAAGTAAAATATAGTCTTTTAGCTTGCCGATGTCAGATATTAAACATCATTAAACCAAGTTGTTTACAATTAAATAGATCATCGTATTTTTTAGATACGATTCTTTCTTATATTAGAAATGCAAAGTTAAGCATTTTAAGCTAAACTCTGCATTTCCGTGATTTTTATGATTTTTTAAGCCTTATTTCTTAGGCTCTCTTGTTAAAACCTCATCAATCATACCATACTCTTTTGCTTCTTGAGCAGTCATCCAATAATCACGATCAGAATTTTTCTCAACCGTTTCAAAAGGCATTCCCGAATGATCTGAAATAATCGTATAAAGTTCCTTCTTCAACTTCATAATCTCGCGAGCAGTAATTTCAATATCAGAAGCCTGACCTTGAGCACCGCCCATCGGCTGGTGAATCATCACACGAGAGTGTTTCAAAGCTGAACGCTTTCCTTTTTCTCCTGCAGTTAACAATACAGCACCCATTGAGGCTGCCATACCTGTACAGATAGTTGCTATATCGCAATTAATATACTGCATGGTATCGTAAATGCCCAAGCCAGCATGTACCGAACCACCTGGGGTGTTAAAATAGATCTGAATATCCTTATTGGGTTCAGTTGACTCCAGGAATAATAACTGAGCCATGATAATGTTAGCAACATAATCATCGATAGGCACACCAAGAAAGATGATTCTATCCATCATCAAACGTGAAAATACGTCCATGGAAGCAACATTCAACTGACGTTCCTCGATAATGGTAGGAGAAATGTACGAGTTACTAATAGAAGTATATTTATCTAGCGAAAGACTACTAATGCCTCTGTGCTGAGTCGCAAATTTTTTAAATTCGTCTTGTGGTATCATAGGATGAATGAAATTTAAATAAGCTCTGGTTGGCTATATGCTTTCCAAAGCAAAAGACTATTATTTGATGTACAAAATCAACATTTAAGTTTAGCTAAATTAGCTAAAAAAATTGCTTTTATTAACATCAGTTGAGCAAAATACTGAATAAAAAACAACCACGCTCAAAAAAGAGCGTGGTTGCAAATGTATTTATTCTATAAATGCTTATTCAAACATTTTATTGAATTCTTCAGTAGAAACTTCTTTCTCTTCTACCTTAATTGTGTTTTTAAGATACTCTACAACTTTGTCATCTAGTTTACGATCCCAGATTTTTCTAGCCTCGTCTTTATTCTCTAACATTTGCTTAGCATAGTTAGTCAAGTACTCTTCTGGCACTTCCATCATACCATACTGCTGAAATTGCATTAAAGCTTGTTTCTTAGCAAATTCAATAACCTCTTCTTCACCTACTTTAAGATCGTTATCTTTTATTAACCTATCTTTAATTAGCTGCCATCTGATATCATCAGAATAGTTTTCGAAATCGCTTTCTACTTGCTCAGCAGTCAGTTCTTTGTTAGTAGAGGTAATCCAACGCTTCAAGAAAGAAATAGGAAGTTGAATTTTAGCCTTCTTCACCAATTTCTCTTTCGCATCGATTAAGAATTTATAGTCGCTATCGTTAACCAATTGAGCTTCGATATCAGCTTTAATTTGGTTCTTGAATTCCTCTTCAGAAGTAATTTTTCCTTCACCAAATACTTTATCGAATAATTCCTGATTCATTTCAGCAGGAACAAACTTAGAAATATTAGTGATTGTATATTGGAAATCAGATTCAAGAGTTTCAGCCATTTCTGGAGCAACACCTAACATAGAAGCTAAATCAGATCTATTAGGGAATGCTTTTGCAGGGTTGAAAGTAATAATTTGATTTACGTTAGCACCTACGAATTTAGCTTTAGACTCTTCGTCTTTCATATATTCCAATGAAATAGCTACATCTTCGCTTACGATACCATCTTCAACAAGATTTCCTTCAGCATCAAGTTGAGCAAAGTTTCCTTTAAGGATTTCTTTGTCTTCAACAACTTCAGCTTCTTCGTTAGAACCAAAACGACGAGCATGCATATCTACACCATTCTGAATCATTTTCTCATCAACTGCAATTTTAAAGAAGTTGATCTTATCTCTCTTGCTTAGGTTTAGAGTATACTCTGGAGCCATAGCGATATCGAATACAAATTCGAACTCAGTATCTTTCTCCCAGTCGATATTTTTTTGCTCAGTCTCATTTGGAAGAGGCTCACCTAAAATATCCAATTTATTTTCTTCGATATACTTATATAGCTCCTGACCAAGAATTTTATTTACTTCGTCAGCTAAAACAGGAGTACCATACATTTTTTTGATCAAACCCATTGGCACTTTACCTGGACGGAACCCATCAATACTTGCTTTTTTACGTTGTTCCTTAAGCACAGAGTCAACTTGACTCGCATAATCTTCCTTTACTAACTGTAATTTAATTACAGCATTCAAATCATCAGTGTTGGTTCTTGTGATATTCATTTTTCAGCTATTAGAATGATAAAACCTTTTAAATTGCAAAAAACCGCCTCAAGGATGATGTTTTCACATCTTCAGAAGGGCGGTTTAAGGTTATTTCTCTGTAGTGCGGATGAAGGGACTCGAACCCCCACGCCTTACGGCACTAGATCCTAAGTCTAGCGCGGCTACCAATTACGCCACATCCGCGGGTTAATTGCGGTGCAAATATATATGTCTTTTTTTATTTGTGCAACAGTATTAAAAAAAAAATCAAAGTTTATTGTTTTTTTTTTTATTCAAGGGCTTTTAAGCCATGAACTATCAAAACCAATCAGCTCTAGATCTTCCTATATCTCAATCTATTTCAGACGAATAAAACAGAAAGATAATCTTTTGTTAAAAACAAATGGTCACTTTTATTTTTGACGTCTTAACTCAAAATTCTTTCCTAGATAGACTCGACGTACATCTTCATCATTAGCTAACTCTTCTGCAGTACCCGATTTAAGGATATTACCTTCAAATAATAGATAAGCTCTTTCAGTAATAGAAAGTGTTTCCTGAACATTGTGATCAGTAATTAAGATACCAATATTCTTGTCTTTAAGTTTACGAACTATATCCTGAATATCTTCTACCGCAATTGGGTCAACACCAGCAAAAGGTTCGTCTAAAAGAATAAATTTAGGTTTAATAGATAAAGCTCGAGCAATCTCAGTTCTTCTACGCTCACCACCAGACAGCTGAATTCCCAAACTCTTACGAATCTTCTGAAGGCTAAATTCATTCAGCATTTCTTCCAATCGCTGCTCTTGATATTCTTTAGTGAAATCAGACATTTGCAATACAGCTCTAATATTGTCTTCAACACTTAACTTACGAAAAACAGAGGCTTCCTGAGCTAAGTAACCAACTCCCATTTGAGCTCTTTTATAAACAGGTTCGTTGGTAATTTCTCTATCGTCAAGAAAAATTCGCCCCCCATTGGGTTGAATCAATCCAACAATCATATAGAATGATGTCGTTTTACCCGCACCATTAGGTCCCAGTAATCCAACAATTTCTCCTTGCTTCACTTCTACCGATACACCTTTAACAACTGTACGGCTTTTATATTTCTTTACTAAATTTTCAGCTCTTAAAATCATAA
>NZ_JBFFKR010000295.1:0-3857 GCF_041555295.1 Ancylomarina sp.
ATATGATCAACACCAGTAAAGGCAACTGATATCATTGATAAATTAGGGCAGTTAGCTATAAAATTAGCCGAAATTGGAATATTACTCACGACAATAGCGTCAGCGGACTCGGCACGTTTAATCAATTCAGCCTCATTCTCATTTCGATCAGAGAAGAAAACAAGTTCATGCCCAAGTTTATCAAAATCTTGTTTCAATTGAGTGAATTTGCAAGCACTAATTCCAATAGGTTCTAAAATAGAGATCTTCATTTTTGTAATAGATATAGGAATGATAAAAGTCAGTTAATTATTATTCATCACATTAAAAGTGATATATCGTCAATATTTCTTAAATTTAATATGCCCTAAAGCAAAAAACATGTCTTCAAAAATAGAAATTATAAAGGACCTGATAAACAATTTCTGCAACGAAGTCTTAAATAGTCAGGAATATTATCAGATATCCTTAAAGATATTAAATCAACTTGATAAGCATCCTGACGAACCTCTACTTAGAGGTAAAGAAAATATTTGGGCTGCTAGCATTGTACATGCTGTGGGTTCCATTAATTTTTTATTTTATTCTACGTCTGATCCCAACATTAGTAATACAGAATTCAATCATCACTTTGATACAAACCCGAAGACAGTAAAAAACAAATCTCTAAAAATTCAAGACTTATTGCATTTAAGCACTTACAACCCACAATTCCAGATTAAAGCCTCACAACATGATAACCCTCTGGATAAAATAAAGGAAGTCATCATTAAAAAATTTGGCGTTTCTGAGGCTGATGTTGAGGAAATAATAAGGCAAGCTGGACATCCGGATTGTCCTATCATTCCCAAATCTGATTATAGTGCCATTACTATCATCCCTAAACAAAAGTTCTGGGATTGGGTTGCAACTCAAACTAATATAGACGACTTATCTCCTTCTCTAAAGACAGATTATAATATCTATTTGGTCCCTGATATCGAGTTAGAATCTTCTTTAGAGAAAGAGCTACACGAGAATTTCGAAGAAATATTTAAAATTGAACTGGCTAGATATATCAATATCGATTCTAAATTCCCTGAGATAAATTTCATGGAATTTTTACAATGGTTCGACGTAAAAAGTTCCTCTCATGTTATGGATCTTACCGGCGAATTACTTGATGATTTTGATGATGAAGATTTCTTTGATGAAGATCTAGGTCCTAAAGACAAGAATAAGCCACCTGACTTTTCCCAAAACTAACCTTTCTCTTCATAACAAAACACACTATTTATTAGTTGATCAAAATCCTAAAGCAATAAAAGAACACACAACCATATATATGTAATGGTGAATTACATGATTAAAATATAGACCCTATATTTAGGAATGAGTACAAAACCTTTCTACTTTTGCAGCCAAATCAAAAAAAACAAATTTTATTATGGCAGATTACACGCAAATGTGGACTGAACTTGGTTTAAACCATGACAATCACAATGCTCTATTGGACAACTTAGGGAAAGCATATCAATCTATTTTCATGGCTCAAGAGAAGCGACCTGAAGGTATGTCGTACTTCGATTTTGTAATGAGCGAGGCTCATGGTTTGAGAATTCAGGAATTGCGTGAAGAGCAAGAAGCTGGTCGCAAGATTATTGGTTCTTTTTGCGTTTTCGTTCCCGAAGAGCTTGTCTTAGCTGCCGGTTGTACTGCGGTTGGTCTATGCGCTGGTGCCGATTTTGCTCAAGAAGAAGTTGAAAAAGTACTGCCTCGTAATACTTGTTCTCTTATTAAATCCTTTTTTGGATTCAAGCTTGGAAAAGTTTGTCCTTATATGGAGGTATCTGATATGATAGTTGGTGAAAATACCTGTGATGGTAAGAAAAAATCATTTGAGATTTTCAAGGATATGGTTCCTAACTTCTATCAAATGGATCTTCCTCAGACTAAAACTCCAATGGCTAGACATATGCTTAAACAGGAGTTTAAGAGTTTTGTTGAAAAACTTGAGGAAATGACAGGAAAAAGCATTAGCCTTGAGTCACTAAAGCAAGGTATTGCTACAGTTAATGCAAAGCGACAAGCTTTACGTCGTCTATCAATGCTTCGCGCAGCTGATCCTGCTCCAATTTCAGGTTTAGATGCCTTATTGATCAATCAAATTGCCTTTCTTGATAATCCTATTCGTTTCACCGAAAAGGTAAATGCTCTTTGTGATGAACTGGAATTGCTTGTCAAAGAAAATAAAGGTGCAAAAACTGCTAAAGCCCCGCGAGTACTAATCTCAGGATGCCCTATGGCTATTCCTAACTGGAAGATTCCTGCAATTATCGAATCAACTGGAGCCGTTATTGTCGGTGAAGAATCTTGTATTGGAGAACGTGGCCAACGCAATTTAACAGACGATTCTGCTGACAATTTAGATGGATTGATGGATTCTATTACAGACCGTTATCTTAAAATTGATTGCGCTGTATTCACTCCTAATCAGGAGCGCGTTAATCATATCAAGGAAATGAGCCAGCAGTATAATGCTGATGGTGTTATTCATTATGGCCTTCAGTTTTGCCAACCTTATATTATGGAATCTTACTCAGTAGAAAAAGAGTTGGAGAAACAAAACATTTCGGTTTTACGACTTGAAACGGATTACAGTCAAGAAGATATGGGCCAATTATCAACCCGTGTGGAAGCTTTTGTCGAAATTATTAAATAATTTGAGCTTATTGATATTTCAAGAGTGGGAAACAAATTCTGTTTCTCACTCTTCATGTTTCAATCCTAATAAGAAATTAAACTAAAACCATAAAACGTCCATGTATAAGGCTTTCCGCACACAAGGGAATGTTTATATGGTAAGTTACAAATGGCAAAATATTAAAGTTAAAAACACATGAAATTAGCAGGTATTGATATTGGCTCTAGAAGCATCGAACTAATTGTGTTGGAAGATGGGCACGTCATTCATAGCAAGCAAGCAGATTCGGGCCACAATCCGTTAGAGAGAGTTAAAGGGTTAATTTCGGATATTTCTTTTGACAAGATAATGGCAACTGGTTATGGTCGAAGCATTGTAGAGGTAGCTTTCGATTACCAAACCGTTACAGAAATAAAAGCCTATGGAGCTGGTGCAACGGCATTATTCCCAGGAGTTAGAAGTGTTTTGGATATTGGTGGACAAGACACCAAAGTCATTTCTATAAACGAAATGGGCAAAGTGGTTAAGTTTGAAATGAATGATAAGTGTGCAGCAGGCACAGGTAAATTTCTGGAAATGATGGCCACTACATTAGGTTTTCAGTTACCAAGAATGGGGCCAGCGGCTTTAGAAGGCACTGAAGGAATCGAAATTAATAGCATGTGTGCTGTATTTGCCGAATCAGAGGTGACGTCGCTATTGGCAAAAGGATGCGAAAGAAGTGATATCGCATTGGCTATTCATCAGTCGGTTTGTAGACGTGCAGTAGGCATGATTCGCCGTCAAAATATAAGCACGCCATTAATGTTTGCTGGTGGTGTTGCTAATAACAGCTGTATGATTCAACTTTTGCAAGTTGCTTTGGGTGAAAATATTATTATCCCAGAAAAACCACAATTTGTAGGTGCACATGGAGCCGCAATTCTAGCTGGGCTATCCTAATTTCCTTCTTCATAATATTATCTTTCTATCTGATAAAAAGAAAACTTGAATCGAGATTAACGATGCAAGTTTTCAATTGACCATGATGTCCTTATTTTTTCGTCCTGATATACACATGTTTTATTGTTGCTCGATCCGTCTCACGCTCGTCGATATCAAAATGCTTTTTAAGAGATTTGATTAAGGGGGTTAGTTTCTCAAAACCATAATTTCGTGGATCAAAATCTGGTCTTTTCTTAATCAAAAGATTTCC
>NZ_JBFFKR010000296.1:0-3850 GCF_041555295.1 Ancylomarina sp.
GCAGCTGTATCGAAGTCAACCACATCAACCTCCGTAAAGAAGATTGAGATCATAGATCCACAACGGTTTATTTTGTAATCAAATCCCGACTCAGCTAATACCTTATCAAATCCTTTGTGTAGGTATTCACACTTAGCGGCTAGCTCAGTGAAAAGCTCTGGCTTTTCGTTCAATTCAGTCAATAGGGTGTAACCAGCAATCATGGCAATAGGATTACCCGAAAGTGTTCCTGCTTGATAAACAGGACCTACAGGAGAAACGATTTTCATAATCTCATCAGGACCCGCATAAGCACCTACAGGCATTCCTCCACCGATAACCTTACCGAATGTTACCAAGTCTGCTTTAATGCCAAAGTACTCTTGTGCACCACCTTTACCCAAACGGAAACCAGACATCACCTCATCAAAAATCAAAAGAATACCTTCTTCATCGCAGATTTGACGTAATTCTTCTAAGAATCCTTTTTTAGGTAAGACACAACCCATATTACCAGCGATCGCTTCGACAATAATGGCAGAAATTTCACCCTTATTATCAGCAACAACTTGCTTTACGTTTTCAATATCATTGTACTTAGCTGTCAATGTATCGTTAGCTGTACCTGGAGTTACACCTGGTGAATCTGGCTCTCCAAATGTACTGGCTCCACTACCTGCTTTAATTAGAAATGAATCAGAGTGACCATGGTAACAACCTTCAAATTTGATGAACTTGTTCTTGCCTGTATAGCCACGAGCTACACGAATAGCCGACATACAAGCCTCAGTACCCGAGTTTACCATTCTGACCTTATCGATATTGGGAACCATGTCCACAATAAGCTTAGCAATCTCAATTTCCAGTTGTGTGGGCGCACCAAATGAGGTTGAGAATTCAACCTTATCCTTAATGGCTTTAATTACACTTGGGTGAGCATGACCTAGAATCATTGGTCCCCATGAAGAGATGTAGTCGATATATTCATTATCATCTTCATCAGTAAGGATACTTCCTTTAGCTTTTTTGATAAAAACAGGTGTGCCACCTACCGATTTGAATGCTCTAACAGGAGAGTTTACACCTCCTGGAATATACTTCTGAGCCTGATCGAAGAGCTCTGAACTTCTTTTGTATTGGTGCATATTGTTAGTGTTTTATGAGTTTAGATATTGATGACAGGATTGTATTAATGAAAAAACGTTGGTTTGTTCGGCTAGCATCACATAATCGGAGTAGTCGACCAAAGCCACAGCCGTGGTGTTACCAATGGCAAAGCAAGGCTGATTATTTTTGGGCTGATAGTTTTTGAAAAAGCTATGAACCGCACTCGGACTGCAAAAACAAATAGCGTCGTAGTCCTCCAAATTAATTTCCGGCTGAATTAAGAGGGTATCATAAACTTTAATTTCCTTATAAGGACTTTCGTGATCTTCGAAAAAGTGAATCAGTGTTTTTTGTCGCAGATTACCCGTAAAATACAAGAAGCTTTCGCTAGAATAATCTTTAAGCAATTCTGAGAGTTCTTCTGAATTATGACGTTTCGGCACAAGAGCTGATAGACCTATTTCAGATAGTTGATCAGCTGTCTTTTCTCCCACGGCAAAACATCTCTCCATCTTATCGAGTTGAATTTGCTCCTGATTGGCTTGCAAACTTCTAACGGCATTTTGACTGGTGAAAATCCAATTGGGATACTGACCTGAATTGATTATTTCTAAATCCTCAGTACTTAGTGAGCATAAATCGATACGTATAAAGGCATGATGGTCAATCTGACAATCCATTTTAAGACCAAATTCAATTTGATCAGCATTTAACGTACGTGTAAATAGGATGCGTTTATTGTTTTTAGTCATGTGCGATTAATGAAACTTAATGTCGAAGCAAACAAATTTAATAAATCATCGCATTATTTCACTATCACTCGACTCCAAACTTAGGAAAATTCATTGCTTCTTATTTTAAGTTAAAAAAACAGAATCTATTTGCCATTGATACTTAGCTTTTATACTTTTAGTTGCATTATAAAAAAGCAGTTTGATTGCTCTTTTATAATCCAACTAACATTTGGAACGAATTTAAAAGAAGCTAGAATTGAAGATGACAAAATAAATGCTTCAAATTTGAGTTCTAAATAGTAAAATGATAATTATGGTGGCTATTACACAGCAAGAAGAAGAAAGAAGACAAATACTATATCGATATAAAAATCTCCTTAAATCATGTAAGAATATTATCTCTCAGGAAGATATAAAATTGGTTCGAAAGGCTTTCGATTTAAGTCTTTTAGATCATGAAGGGGAGAGGAGAACGAACGGAGAACCTGCCATTTATAGAACGCTTGAAATTGCAGAGATTGTCGTTTCGGAGCTGGGCTTAGGACGAACGTCTGTTATCTGTTCAATGCTATACGATATTGTACAGAAAAACCACATTAGTGTTTCCGAAGTTAAATCGCTGTTTGGGCCCAAGGTGACTCAAATTATTGAGGGCTTGGTAAAGGTGACTGAGATTTATGAGCTAAACCCAACACTTCATACCGAAAATTTCAGAAAACTTCTTTTAAGTTTTGCCGACGATGTGCGCGTGGTATTGATTATTCTGGCTGATCGATTGTTTCAGTTGAGAAATGCGGGAAATAAAAGTCAGCAATTACAAATTTCCTTAGCTAAGGAAATTAGCTTCCTTTATATACCACTTGCTCACCGTTTGGGAATGTACCAAGTAAAATCTTCGATGGAGGATTTAGCTTTGCGATACCTTGAGCCAGAGATTTACTTTGAGTTGGAGAAAAAACTTAAGGATTCGGAAGAGGAACGTGAAATTTATATTAAAGACTTTGTGGCTCCAATTCGTGCTGCATTAGACGAGTTGGGTATTGAGTATAAGATTAAAGCGAGAACTAAATCGATTGCTTCTATTCTGCATAAAATGAAAAAGCAGCAGGTTGAGTTCGAGGAAGTTTATGATATTTTTGCCATCCGAATTATTATCAAAGCTCCTGAAAAACGTGAGAAATCGGAATGTTGGCAGGTTTATTCGGCTGTTTCTGATTTGTATAGACCTAACCCAGGGCGTATGCGCGACTGGATAACCATCCCAAAAACCAATGGTTATGAGTCCTTACACACCACTGTAATGGGCTTGCAAGATAGGTGGGTTGAGGTTCAAATTCGTAGTAAGCGAATGAATAATATTGCGGAAAAAGGATTTGCGGCTCACTGGAGATATAAGGGTGATAAAGGTGATGGTGGACTTGATAACTGGCTTCAGGATATTAGAGAAGTGCTTGAAAGTAGACAGGATAGCAGCGTTGATTTAATGGATGATTTTAAGGCTGATTTATACAGCAAGGAGATCTATGTGTTTACACCTAAGGGTGATTTAAAGCAACTTAAATCAGGCTCAACCTTACTGGATTTTGCTTATTCCATACATTCCGATTTAGGAGACAAGTGTATTGGAGGTACCGTGAATCAGCGTAACGTTTCTATACGTCAGGTTTTGAAAAATGGAGATCGGGTATCGATTACCACTTCTAATAATCAAAAACCGAAGTCTGATTGGTTGAATTTTGTTGTAACCACAAAGGCTAAAAATAAGATTCGCCAAACGATTAATGAGGAGACTGTAAAGGAGGCTGATCTTGGAAAAGAGATGTTGATGCGCAGAATGAAGAATTGGAAGATTGAATTCTGTGATGAGAATATTCGCAAGCTTCTTCATCATTATAAATACAAACTGGCTGCCGATTTATATTATCATATTGCCATAGAAACTCATGATCTTTCTGAGATTAAGGAGATTTTAACGAAACAAAAGGATGAAGGAAAAACACCTGTAGAGCCTAAGAAAGTTGTAGTTAAAC
>NZ_JBFFKR010000297.1:0-3847 GCF_041555295.1 Ancylomarina sp.
GGTACATTCAGATAATAAAACGGAATAGTGGAGCCATTATAAAGGATTCTTAAGGGGTATTTACCTAGATCTTATTCGTTTCTATCCCGATCACTTATCCCGCTTCTATCGAGATCAATTAATCGAACTTTTTTAAGCTAAAAAATGAATCCCCGTAAGATAAAACTTACGAGGATTTAGATTATAGTCCCAACACAACTCACCTTAAAGCGTGTTAAAACCTGGAAACTAAAATCTTATAAGATTGTGAATATTATAATACCCGCTTATTTGTCCCCTTTATAAATATTCATTGATTGCATGACTTAAGGTTAGTATAAAAAGCGCTGGGCATTATATTCCTCCAAACAATTTGGTTGGAATAGGATTACAAAAAAAAAGCCTTGTCTGGTTTCGTTGTTCAGAATCTGAATCACTGCATATTTATTAATGGAATAGTAAGCCTTACCAAAGCCCCTTTAAGCTCCATATTTTTCACACTAATCTCACCCGAATGTGCTTTCACAATTAAATTTGAAAGTGCCAGGCCCATACCTTCATTTCGATCTATATGCTTTTCTCCCGGAGAGAAAAATTTGAACAGATTATTCAATGCCATATTTGAAAAGCCATTACCTTCATCTATAAACTCAATTGTATTATAACGTGATGAAGTTATGAGAATTGTACCATTCTTCGGGCTATATTTTATGGCATTGGTAATGATGTTCTTAAAGCAGATTAACATTAAGTCTCCATCAATCAGGAAACAGTTACTGGTCGATATATCATTCTGAATTTTAATATTTTTTTTCTTTATTTGATCCGAAAGTGAATGAATCAACGAATCAAGCATTGGTTTAATAAAGACTTTATTCAATCTCAACTTGTGTCGACCCAATTTTAAAGAAGTAACCATAACAGCATTATTTGAGAATCGATGAAGACGATTGGCCGACTCTTCCAAAGATTCAACAAACAACAATAGTTCTTCCGAATCAACACTATCTCTCAAAATATGAGTAAACCCTAATATACCATTCAGTGGCGTCATAATCTCATGACTAATAATCCGTAAGAAATCACTTTTTGCTTTATCCAATTCCAATAAACTCTCATTCTTATTTTCAATTTCCTTTTTTGCTTCCACTAGCAAGCTTATATCCCAATTTGTTCCAAGCATACGAATAGGCTCCCCCTTGTCGTTACGATGAACAGAGCCAAAGGCTTTTAAATAACGAACCGAATTATCAGGCCAAAGAACTCGAAACTCTGTATCAAATTCCTTTTCGCCCCGCAAAGCCATTTGTAGTTCTTCATCTGCTCTCTCCTTATCATCCGGATGAAGACCTGACTCCCATGCCTCATAAACTCCTGAGAAGGTATCTGCATTTATGCCATAAAGAGAATACATGCCCTCATCCCATACCAATTTGTTTTTGACAACATCTAAATCCCAAATACCAATATTTGCGGTTTGGGTTGCCAACTGAAGACGATCGGTTATTTGACGGATGGTTTCTTCTGTCTGCTTAAGAGCAGATATATCAGTCAAAACTCCAAGCACCTGCCTGGATTCACCATTTGAAAGTATGAGGGGCACTTTTTCAGTATAAAACCAATATTTTTCACCCGTGTGCGTGCTAACAAAAAGCTCTTCTGAAATGATTTTAGACTGAAGAGTCGTCATCACTTCTCTATCATCCAATAAGAACTTCTCTGTATCTTTTTTATTGGGATTGATGTCCATTTCCGTTTTCCCAATCATCTCTTCAACAGACTGCCCAAATAGTTCAGCCATTTTTTTATTGACTAAAGTGAATCGCCCCTCCCAGTCCTTAACAAAAACAAAATTGGGACTGGTATCAATTACCATTTTTAAGAATTCCTTCTGAGATTTTAATTCAATTTCTGCCTTTTTCTGTACCGAAATATCTTCAACTATACCTTCGTAATACAATGTTTTTCCATTTTTATCACGTACAATTCTTGCATTTTCTCTGACGTAAAGAATATCACCATTTCGTGTTTCCCATTCCCCCTCTACTCCCTTCACAACATTCTCGCTCTCAATTTTTTCTTTAAATTTCTGACGAGTAGTTGGGGATTCTTTACTATACCCATCCGTTTCAAGATTGCGGCTTTGCATATCACCTAACGAATCATACTTCATCATATCAAGCAAGGTTTGATTAGCCATTATAATTTCACCTTGGGGAGTTGTTTGATACATTCCCATTGGGGAATAATTAAATAGGTCTACGTAGGTTTTCTCCCTTTGACTTAAACTCTTAAACCAATAATAATATACTGTACTTACAAGAAGAAATGTGATGATCCAAACAAAAAAGAGGATCATGATCGCAGACTGGATCCTATTATAAACCTTAAAAGCTTCGTCAGCATCAAGTTTAGTAACAATACCCATATTTAATTCCTCATCCCAGGTCCACACGCCAACAACATTACTCCCTCGGTAATCGAGATATCCATCCAGATTCATACCGGAAATCTTAGCAAAATAATGAGAGTCCAAATCTGATAAGGGTATAGAGTCCGAAGAGAATATGTTTTTATCCTTAAAAAAGAATTGAGTATTTATCGCTTGTACAGATGAATTAATAATTTCACCACCCACACTCTTAATCAAACCAGCTGCTTTTAACTGATCAGGAAACCTACTTTCACTTAGCAATCTGCCCGCTTTATCAATTGCATAATTTTCACCACTATCACCTATCCTACCATGTTTAAAAATTTTTGTGAAATTCTTAAAAGGATCAATGGAAATTAGAAGAATAGCTACAATTGTTTCAGACTCGTCCTTTATTGGTGATCCAACAAACATGCTTAATGAGTACTCGTCAGGAGTACTCATTACGTAAAAGGGACTACTTATAATTGTTTCGCCTTTCCAAACCTTCTGCAGAAACTTATTCTGTCCATGCCATACTTCTCGCTTACCAATCCAGTCAACACCAAAAGATGACAAGGCTATATTATCCCTATTTAAAATAACATAGCCCGTATAATCATTTAAATCGATCAAGCCAGATAATTCTATCAAAATAGATGAGTCTACAGAAGCCTCGTTAGTTATTTTTTGAGTAACTAATTCATTTATCAGTGGCGATAATTCATCAACCTCTTGTTTTACCACTGAGTAATGCCGGTCAGCCCACAGATGAATGCTTTGTAGTGTGGTCAGATTTATGGTAGAAATAAATTTACCTATTTCTTTTTTACCCTGTCTGTTGATTACCCCAATTGATATCCAGGTTCCGATAATGAAAACAAAAAGAGATAACAATATGGTCAAAAGAAATTTCTTACTGACTATCATAAACATTGATTTTAAGAACACTAGAACCTAATATAAGAAAAATTAAACACAAACCACATAACAAGACTAATCCTAAACAGCAAAACTTACATAATCCATCACTATCCCGCTTAATCGGTCTTTCAGTACTCAGAAACTTATTAGCTATAAAGAACGAATCCCCGTAAGAAACTTACGAGGATTATAGATGACCCCAACAGCACCTATACGAAAGAATTTAAATCCTGTCGGCTAACGACTTAGGGGGGTGAGATATTTTAGTGTCTCTGGAGTTGCTACATTTACATGGACAGAGAGTTAAGGTATAATTATTTTAATAATTTATATCTTAGGAAATGGAAAAAGAGAGACGACAATTCAGTAGAGAGTTTAAAATGAATGCTATTGAGTTAAGTTACACAAGAGCCAATATAAGAGAACTAGCTCATGAACTCGATGTACGCCCAGAACTTATTTATCGATGGCGTAGTGAGTTTGCAAACTATCAGGGAACAAGTTTTCCTGGCAATGGTAAAGCCAAGCTCA
>NZ_JBFFKR010000298.1:0-3837 GCF_041555295.1 Ancylomarina sp.
ATGGATGTTGTTGAGACCCGTATGTTTGTGAATGGCTTTAGTCTGTTGAGTGGGACCAATGGAGGCTCCAAGGCTTTTGCTGTTATCAAGCTAAAACCATGGGGTCAGCGTAAGGAGGATCACCAGAAGGTTAAGGCTGTGGTGGGGCAACTGTTCGGTAAAACTGCCGGTATCTCAGAGGCTCGAATTTTATTCTTTACACCTCCTACGGTGAGAGGTTTTGGTAATTCGGATGGTTTCGAAATGCGATTGCAAGACAAAACCAATGGAAGTTTTGATGGTTTGATGAGCAATACCAATAAGTTTCTGATGGCATTGAATCAGCGTCCCGAAATTAAGTATGCTGTGACCTCATTCAACACGGGATTTCCACAATACGAAATGGATGTGAATGTTGAGAAGGTTAAAGAGGCAGGTATTTCGGTTAACGGACTGTTTGCTACTTTGCAAGGTTATTATGGCAGCTGGTATGCTGCCGATTTCAACCGATTCGGGAAACAATACCGGGTTATGATTCAAGCTGATCCTGAGGATAGGGCTACTGCCGAATCACTTAATAACATCTTTATCAAGAATGGGAAAGGCGAATTGGTTTCCGTTAGTCAGTTTGTGAATATGACCAAGGTAAATGGTCCCGATGTGGTTAGCCGTTTCAACCTGTTCAATTCGTCAACTGTAAATGGTAATGTGAATCCGGGTTATAGTACTGGAGATGCTATTCAGGCTATTCAGGAAGTGGCTGCAGAAATATTGCCAACCAGTTATGGTTATGAATTTTCGGGAATGACCCGTGAAGAACAGAAAGCGGGAAACAAAGCGATTGTTGTTTTTATCCTGAGTTTGATTTTTGTGTATTTCCTTTTATCGGCTCAGTATGAATCTTACATTCTGCCTTTCTCTATCATCTTGTCGCTGCCTATCGGTATTTTTGGAAGTATCTTTTTCATCAATATGGTTGGCTTGGATAATAACATTTACTTTCAGGTTGCCCTGATCATGTTGATAGGTTTGTTGGCTAAAAATGCGATTCTTATTGTGGAATTCGCCCTTCAACGTCGACGCGAAGGAATGCCAATTGCACTGGCTGCCATTGAAGGTGCCAAGGCCCGATTGCGTCCGATCTTAATGACTTCATTTGCTTTTATTCTAGGCTTAATGCCATTGATGTTGTCAACAGGAGCTGGTGCAGTGGGGAACCGATCAATCGGTACAGGTGCTGTGGGTGGTATGCTTATAGGTACTCTGTTTGGAGTTTTTGTAATTCCAGTCTTTTTTGTTGTCTTTCAACATATTCAGGAAAGAATATCGGGAGCTCCAAAGGTAGAATCAGAAGAGATTGAAAGAAATGAATTGGAAAGCATTCAATAATTAGAACTACAATGAACACAAAAAGAATAATAATTGGAGTGGCATTTTTGGCTTTAGCCTCAACGAGTTTACAATCGTGTTTCGTTGCCAGAAAATATCAGCAACCTGAAGTCGAAGTTCAGAACCAATATAGGAATATATCAACGACAGATTCTGCTACTTTAGCGAGTATGCCTTGGGATAAGTTGTTTGCAGATTCACATTTAAATAAATTAATAAGTGAAGCATTAAATTCAAATCTCGATCTGCTAATGGCAGTAGATCGAGTAAACGCCGCCGAAGCTTACTTTAAGCAAGGTAAAATGGGATACCTTCCTAGTGTTAGCTTAAGTGCAAATGGAGGTAAATACAACGGTTCGGATAATAGTCTTTCTGGAAGTGCTGCTGGTGGAAATGGTCCAAGCTATGAGAATTTTCAACTGAATGGAAACATTTCTTGGGAAGCGGATATTTGGGGGAAAATAAGAAGTAATAGGAGAGCCAGTCAGTCGGCTTATTTACAATCTGAAGCATCAACAAGAGCCGTGGAAAGTGCTTTGGTGGCCAATATGGCTTCAGCTTACTATCAATTATTGGCCTTAGATGCTCAAGCAGAAGTTGCTCGTAGAACTATAAGTAATCGTAAAGAAAGTTTGGAGACAATGAAAAGTCTTAAAGAAGCTGGGCGGGTAACTGAGGCAGCAGTTAAGCAGACAGAAGCACAATTGTATAGCACTCAGATTTTACTTCTCGATTTAGAGCAAAATGTTTCATTGCTTGAGAATACGATTTCACTCTTATTGGGAAGAACAGTGGGTGCAGTTGAGAGAGGAGAGTTAAAAGATCAGCAAATAGATCTTGAGTTAAATACTGGCTTTCCAGTTCAATTATTTAGCAATCGTCCGGATGTAATGGCAGCAGAATTTGGCCTTAAAAACGCATTTGAATTAACGAATGTGGCAAAGAGTAATTTTTACCCAAGCCTTAGTGTTAATGCAAGTTTAGGATTAGAAAGCATCAAATTTGAGGATTGGTTTAGTACAAGTTCGATTTTTAATAATGTGATTGGAAATTTGACTCAACCTCTTTTTAATAAACGAAGCATTAGAACTCAGTATGAAGTTGCAAAGGCAAGACAATCTGAAGCGAAACATAATTTTAAGAAAGTGTTGTTAACGGCAAGCAAAGAAGTCTCAGATGCGCTTTATAGTTATAAGACTGAACAAGAACGTTACGAGATTAGAAAACAAGAGTTGAAAGCTTTAAGTGATGCAGTCAGTTACTCCGAAGAATTATTGAATAATGCTTATGGTAACACAACCTATTTGGAAGTATTAACAGCAAGAAGTAATGCTCTTTCTTCAGAGATCAACTTGATCAATTCTAAGTTCAAACAATTGAATTCGACTGTTGAGCTTTATAAAGCATTAGGTGGGGGATGGAAGAAGTAGAATTTAACTTCTTTATATTTAGGTTGGAAACGAAAAGGCAGCTATTTAGGCTGCCTTTTTTAGTATCTAAAACTTGGATGGTTCAATTATTAATTTCACCTCCATATTCAAAACCTAAGCTTTCAAGTTCTTTTTGAATTGTTTCTAATTTGATTTTTTTACCGGAAATATGAAGTCGTTTTTGTTCGAGGTTAACTTCTGCTAAGTCGATATTCTTTAGAGCTCCAATATGTTTTTCTACGGAATTTTTACAATGATTACAACTCATTCCCAAGACAGAAATTAGATAATCTTCCGTTTCGTTTTCTATAACCGAACTAGGTATCGTTTTGCTTTTAAGAATTGCCTTTTGGAGATATCCATTCAAAATCAAAAGTGTTAATGAGATACTACTTCCCCACTGTAACCAGAGTGGTAAGGAAAAGTGACCTTCATGAGCTCCCATATGAGAGTGCAGACCTTTCAGCGTGAACCATTCCCTGGGTAAGGTATGGTCGATTAATAAGCCAAAAACAAGGGCACCCATGATGATTGATATCAGATAGGCAAAAGTAGTTTTGCGTCCCAGCACCTTGTTCAATACTGTAATGGTTGCTGCATTGGTTGCCGGACCAGCCATCAGGAAAACCAGAGCTGCGCCTGGCGAAACGCCTTTCATCAAAAGGACTGCTGCAACCGGAACCGAAGAGGTTGCACAAATATACAGAGGAACTGAGGCAACCAGAATAACCAACATGCCAATAAAGTCATTCCCTACGTAGTTCGAAAAGAAATCATCAGGAATTAGAACCGAAATGAGGGCAGCCAGAACCAAACCTATAATCAGCCATTTCGAAATATCCTGTAGAAAATCGACAAAGGCATATTTAAACATGGTGTATATTTTCGAATGCTTTTTGTCTGTTTGTGTGTCACAAGAGTCGCCACATTCACAATCTGATTCAGTTTTGGTATTGCAATTTGTATCACAGCTAGCAGTCTCAGTTGGAATGTTTTTCTCAAGTCCATTCTCCCTTTTGTCGTAGCGATTAGCCAACAT
>NZ_JBFFKR010000299.1:0-3835 GCF_041555295.1 Ancylomarina sp.
GAAAAGCTGTTGATAGTGGGGTTGAAGTATTTGCCTTTCAGGCTAAGGTGAATCCTGAAGGCATAGAGCTAGTTAAGCAATTACCTATTGATTTGAGTTACATAAAAGGTCAAAGGCAAAGGTTAAAGGTTAAAGGTTAAAGGTTAAAGGTTAAAGGTTAAAGGTTAAAGGTTAAAGGTTAAAGGTTGCGCCAGCAAAATAATCAGTTACTATATTAACACATTACCAAATCCTCTCATCGTCTAATTTTAAAATTAAGATTCTATCTTTATCAAAATTTTGAAAATTATAGAAAGATGAACGAGAAAGCCCTTCAGGAGGTTGATAAATACCTACGATTAAGAACCGAGATTAGCGAGTTGAGTGAAAAGCTTGGTGCATTGCATAAAAACGAAATGGCTTGCAAGAAAGGCTGTTCGTCGTGTTGTATGAATTTTCAGGTGTTGCCTGTTGAATACTTCAGTATATTGAAACAGTTGAAAGCCAATCCTCCTCAGCAGTTTAGAAATTTGGATACAGAACATGACGATTGTAATTTTTTGATTGATCACATCTGTCAAATGTACGAAGCCCGACCTATTATCTGTCGAACTCATGGTTTGCCACTATTATTTATGAACCAGGAAGGTGATGCCTGGGAATTATCGGCTTGCCCTTTAAACTTCAAGAAATTCGACGACTTTCATGCAGAGAATACTTACCCGCAAGATACCTATAACAGTAAGCTATTTCTTATCAATAGAGAGTTTATTAAGAGTTATAAGGAGGAACAATTTGGAGAGTTTGATATGATTTCGATTAATAGATTGCTTGTCGATTTGAAGAAATAGGATAAATTGCATTTTCAAATATCAGATTACTTACCCGCTTAAAATATGATGCATTATGCAAATACAATTATCTCCCGATCTTAAATTATCTCGAATTGTTCAGGGGCATTGGCGATTAGCTGATTGGAAGCTTTCTAATCAGCAATTGTTGAAACTCACTGAACAATCAATAGAATTAGGTGTGACAAGTTATGATCATGCTGATATTTACGGTAATTATTCTTGTGAATCATTATTGGGTGATGCTTTAAGTTTGAAGCCTTCTTTGCGAAATGAGATTCAAATTATTAGCAAGTGTGGGATTAAACTGAAGTCGGATAAGTTTCCTGAGAGGAAATTAAAGACCTACGATTATTCCTATCAGCATATTGTTGATTCGGTTGAGAATTCGTTGAAGAATTTGAAGACAGATTATCTTGATTTATTGCTACTGCATAGACCGTCGCCCTTTTTTAATCCTGAAGAAGTCGCAAGAGCCTTCTCCGATCTTAAACAAAGAGGTCAAGTTCTGAATTTTGGTGTATCTAATTTCAATAGTCAACAATTTGAGATGCTTAATTCCTATACGGATGAGAAATTGGTTACCAATCAGGTAGAAATATCGCCTTATTGTTTGGAGCACTTCGAAAATGGGAATCTGGATTTCTTCTTAAAGGAAAGAATTAAGCCAATGGCTTGGTCGCCATTGGCTGGAGGTCGTTTACTGAATCCTCAATCTGAAAAAGGACAGAAGATATTTAAGGTATTGTTTGAGATTGCTGAAGAGTTAGAACTTCAGTATATCGATCAGGTGATTTATGCTTGGTTATTGAAGCATCCTGTAGGCATGTTGCCCATTATTGGAACAAGCAAAATTGAGCGCGTTAAGACTGCTGTCGGTGCCTTGGCTATTGAGATGAATCATGAACAATGGTTTAGAATATATGAAGCAACGGGAGCAAATATGCCCTAAGTAAAGTCTCAGATTAAGAACTTTAATATGGCGTATCAAGCTTCCCCAAAGCGCCTTTTATTTACTCATAGAATCCACTCAGAAACTTGAAATGACCCAAATGAAACACCCGATTAAAAACCAACTAATTTTCCTAAGCCTATTAGTGATCATGTCAAGTTTATGGGCATGTCAGCCGAAACAGGAGTTGAGAGTCCTGCAATTCAATGTCTGGCAGGAAGGCACTGTTGTTACAGGTGGGTTCGATGCTATTGTGGAAGAAATTGTACGTACAGATGCCCAGTTGGTGGCTTTTAGCGAAGTTCGCAATTACAATAACAGCAACTTTATCGAAAGGATAATTAAAGAGCTGGATTTCCGAGGATTAAAATTTTATGGTGGCAAAAGTTATGATTCTGGTTTGATTTCAAGGTATCCAATTGAGACTTGTTCAGCTCTCTATCCGGTGAAAGAGGATCATGGTTCCATTACCAAAGCCAGAATCAATATCGATGGTCATATTGTGGCCTTTTATTCGGCACATCTCGATTATCTGAATTGCAGCTATTACATGCCAAGGGGCTACTCGGGCAACACTTGGGAAGAATTGTCTGAGCCCACCATTGATGTTGCCGAGCTTTTAGCTGTAAGCCGAGCTTCAAAACGCGACGATGCCATAAAAGTATTTATTGCCGATGCTAATGAAGAGATGAGCAAGGGAAGTAAGGTGATTATTGGAGGCGATTTTAATGAACCATCTCACAGAGATTGGATTGCAGAGAACAGCGATCTTTACGATCACAATGGTGTGGTTATAGAATGGGAGTGTACAAAACTGTTGGAAGAGGCTGGTTTCATCGATACCTATCGTGAACGATATCCTGATCCGGTGAAGAATCCTGGTTTTACATACCCAGCATATAACCCCCTAATACCTATTCATAAATTAACATGGGCTCCAAAGTCTGACGAAAGAGAACGTATCGACTTCATTTTTTATAACAAGACGTCTCAGCTTAAGCTTAAAGAGGTTCTAATTGTAGGTCCTGATGCCTCAGTTGTAAAATCGGAGGTCTATTTTGAAGACAGGGATTTATTTAGTAAGCCGACAAATACGTGGCCATCGGATCATAAAGGCATTCTGGCTGTGTTTGAATTTTAAACGATTCATCTAGAAAGTCGTGAATTAACCTCATGTCAGTTTTTTTTTATTCTGATAAAACATCTTATGTTTTATCAGAAATAAAAATACTACTTTAGGGTGACCTAAAAATTTAATAATGGCAACAAAAGAACTGACAAAAAAAATCAGAGTATCTGATAGTATTCATCTTAAGCAAATACAATTATCCGATTCAAAAGATATCTTTAATACAATCGATAGTCAAAGATCATATCTGGGTAAATGGTTACCTTTTGTTGAATTAACCAGAAGATTAGAAGATACAGAGGGCTTTATCACGAAAATGTTGGAAAATCCAACTGGTAATTATGTCTTTGTCATACACTATAATAGCAAATTTGCGGGTTTAATAGGGTTTAAAGATACTGATAGCCAAAATAAGAAGACTGAGATTGGTTATTGGCTTTCTGAGAAATTTCAAAAGAAAGGAATTGTGACTAAATCGGTACAAGCTCTGTGTAAGTTTGCTTTTGAAGAATTGGAAATGAATCGAATTCAATTAAAATGTGCTGAAAGAAATTTTTCAAGCAAAAAAATACCACAACGATTAGGCTTTGTATTCGAAGGGATTGAAAGAGATGGTGAGTTGTTGACAGGTGGTGTATTTACCGACCTGGAGGTGTATAGTAAGTTGCGAAATGAATAAATAGTGAACTCAATACGGAAATATGATACACTTAATCGTTGGAAATACAGGATCTGGTAAAACCACCTATGCTCAGAAATTGAAAGTGGAAACTCAGTCTGTCCTTTTCTCTATAGACAAGTGGAACAAAATCTTATTCTTAGATGATAAGAAAGAGGAGGATGGCTTGGAATGGTACCTTGAACGCATAGAGCGTGCCGAAAGTATGATTATTGACTTGGTATTGCAATTGGAAAGCGTAGGAA
>NZ_JBFFKR010000300.1:0-3803 GCF_041555295.1 Ancylomarina sp.
CCTTTATCCTTGACACTTTGAACTTGAAAAAAAAAGCGACTAAAACTTCAATAAGTTTAGTCGCTTTTTTTTTATAAGTATGGCTTAGTGCCTTGTTACTTTCGATTTAATTTTAGCTCTTATATGAGCAGAATCTTCTGATAGTAAGAATCGCCTTGTTGATGTTGGAAGGAAATCGATAACATCATCCAACTTATCTTCACGAATAGCTTGCCTAACCTTCGAAGCAGAAATATAATTATCCTTAGAACCACACGAAATACGAGGAATCTCTATAAGCTCTACTCCATTAGGTGGCAAATGCTTAAACATCGCATCATTATATGCTTTGGTTACGGGTGAATACATTTCAGTTCCCACATATCGACGATTGATATTGAAAATCGGCACAATATATCTCATAAAAGTAATCACATCCAACTCAGCTTGACAGGCTGCAATATCTGATTTTTTCTCCTGTTTTAAGAAGTATGATGGAAAAATGGTACCAGAAACCACATAGTTTCCTCCTTTTACCATCACTAAATTATCGATATGCCCTAATTCTTCCTTAATCAAACGCCAACGAGTTGTGAAGTTAAAGGACGAGCGGTCTTCCTCAACAACGAACAAATACACAACTCTATTCTCTCGACAGGCCTTTTCAATCAGGTATTTATGTCCCATAGTAAATGGGTTGCAATTTACAACCACGGCTGCAATACCACCTACATTCACATCACGTCTAATAGAACGTAAATAATCCTGATAGGTTTTTATATTTTCATAACCGAACTCAAGAACAGAGAACAAGGGTTCTGCTGTAGCAATCTCGGTAAATCCCAGACCTTTAAACACCATTAAGTTACGAGGCTTGGTATAAACAAAAATATGGTTATGTTTTTGGATGACAATATCAATCAAATGCGTTACAATCTGAGCGAAAGCCGCACCTTCTCTAAATTTAGGCGCTACAGCAACATATTTCAGAACACGACCTTTATATGATCCAGTTCCAATAATCTCATCATTCAAATTATATAAAATCATGGAATAATCAACATCCGATGGAATGTAATCAAAACCCAAATCATACAAAAACTGAGAAAGCAGTTTGACATCAAAAGGGTTTCTTAAATCTAGTGATTCTTCTCTATAGTCAGTATTTTCTACGCCCATTATTATATTGTATTATCCCTTTAAACCCGGGATTTTGTTCAAATTATTAAAACTGATTTTATTCATCATTAAAAACCAGTTGCCTATTCACACTATACATAAAGTATGATACAGCCAGAAGATCGGCAGAACCTCCAGGAGATATTTTTTTATGCCTACAAAACTCAACCAGAGCTTCATAATCGGCATCGAATAGAGAAGTGCCATATTTATCCAGACAGGCTACAGCTCTATTTTTTAGTTCTTCTAAAACCTCTTCTCCTTTTCTATAAAGGATATTACTATCATCATTTTGAGATACAATAGCTAATAAAGCATGTGTTAAGCCCTTATTTAGCAGCTTATCATTCAATATTTTTTCCGAATCAAAATGTTGGTGCAGAACAGGAAGCGCCTTTTGAAAAACACAAGGCATACCTGCCTGAATTTCGCCTCTAATCCCCTGCCCCTTCTTGCCAAATCGTCGGTAACATTCTTCGCCATGTGTCTCTTTCCCCAAATAGAGTTTCTTACCCAATTCCCGGGCAACCAAATCACCATTCATAGCCTGAATAATAGACACAAACCTTTCATTGGTGAAAGATTCCTGAGCAAGTAAGTAGGCTGAAACAAAAATTGAGAAACCCAATAAAAAGATAGCACCCTTATGTGTATTAACACCATGGGTTTCAGCAAACATATCGGCTTCAATTTCCAAACCAATCAAACGCAAGTTTGGCAAAGCATCTTTCAGATTATCACCTGAAAAAGTATAGCCAAATTCAGCAATTCTCTTAAATGAAACCGAAAGAGCAGCCGTTGAATTTAAAAAGGTAGAAAAATCCATATCCGAATGCGATCCCTCGTCAAAACGATCGACCAAACCTGGCTTTGGTGCCAAAGCAACTTCATGCAATAAAGATTGCGTAGCCAATATGGCTAGTTGCTTACAAACACGATTCTTTTTCTTAGACTCCTGATATTTTGAGATTTCCAATTCCACCTTCATGCGCATAGCTGCATAATCATGAGCCTGCTTTCGCATGCAATAAATGGCTGGAGCATTATTACAGAAGAAACACAACTTCGCTTTTCCCGAAGAAATGGGCTCTCCCTTTTCATCTACGACATCAACATCTAAAAGACGTCCTACAGGGTGATGGGTTTCAAAGCTTTCGCAAAGTTTTTTTATTTGGATAGCTGAATAATCAGAATCGACTATTTCAGCGAGGAAGAAATCGCCTGCAGCATCGGTTTCACAATGAATCGTTTCCTTATCGGTTACAATTCGATGTGACAGAAGGTAATCTTGCAATTCATGTAAGCAAGTCGTAAAAAAAGCATGAAAGCTCTCATTTGACTTTGGCAAGCCAGGAATATTTAAATTAAAGCTCAGAGTAATACAGCCTCTTTCAAGTCTCTGCATCCTCAAATCTCTTCGTTTATCCTTAGCCAGGAGCAATTCTTCTATCAACTTATCCATCCCTGCTGTCATGACATTAGTTCGTATTGATTTGCACAATACCAAATTTACATCAAAACCTATCTTATAAAATGTTTCTTTTCAGCTATATCTTCGTTAAAAAAGATGCAAGGTAACTTGGCTATCTTTTACTTTTCTGCCTTGATCTAGCTAAAAATAATTCTTTTTATTTAAAGATAATTTTGAAATTAAATTGGTATGAAAACCAGTTAATTTGTTTCTAAAAAGAGAAACAGTTCCCTCTCTATTTTCACAGAGAGGGAAATATAGTTTTCAACTCGAAAATCGAATTGACCTAAGCTAAATTGGTAACATTTTTGATCACATCGATAATTGTTCCATCTCGGTATTCAACCAAAGCAACAATCTTATCGCCAAGCTCTTTCGGTGCAGGAGTACCTGTCATAGAATCAACTTCCTTCTTAAGATCTCTAATATCAATCACTTTCAGTCCAGCTTTTTTCAAAGCAGCAGCCAAATTCGGTTTTGAAGGGTTTACACAAACACCACGTTCAGTAACAACCACATCAACACTCTCACCTGGAGTTACAACAGTATGAACACGATCCATAATGATTGGTAAACGACCACGGAAAGAAGGACAAACAATCACAGATAAATTAGCTCCTGAAGCTGTATCAGAATGACCTCCTGATGCGCCACGAATTTCGCCTGATGAACCTGTAATTACATTTACATTGAAGTCAACATCAACCTCGAGTGCTCCTAAAACAACCACATCCAATTTATTGGTCATGGCACCACAGTTATTAGGATTAGCATACTGGTCGCAGGTAATCTCAACGTGCTTAGGATTATTCAAAACAGAAGTACTAACTGCAGCATCGAATGATTGAACATCAAAAATGGCTTTAAACAAACCTTCTTCAAGCATATCAACACCGTAAGATGTCACACCACCAATCATGAAAGATCCTTGAATGCTTTTACGCTTCATATCCTCACGAAGGAATTTAGCCACAGCCAAAGAAGCCCCACCTGCACCAACCTGAAACGACATCCCATTCTTAAACAAACCTGAATGTTCGATTACTGTAGCAGCAATACGAGCAATACGCAAGTCCATCGGTGACGATGTGATACGAGTTGTACCAGATGCAATCTTAGAAGCATCACCAATACTATCCACTTTTACCACATAATCAACAAAATGCTGACGAAC
>NZ_JBFFKR010000301.1:0-3801 GCF_041555295.1 Ancylomarina sp.
TAAATTGAATAAGCTCAAATGTAATTAGATCTCATAACCAGCCAAACCATTAAGTCCTCTTTACACTAAATGCTTATCCAATTCTAAATTTCTCTACCAGAATAAAGCATATAGTGCAACCAAAACGATAATAATCGCATAGGATACAATATTAAATGTTTTACCTGTTTTAAAGGTCTCTCTACTAATTTCAATTCCTTTAGAATCGTCAGCGCCCTTATTTTGCATAAAGCTTACGATCACAATTATTGCCATCGCAATCAAACAGGTTAAGCCCATCTGATCGAGGAATGGAAGAGTTGGAAACAAGCCTTCGATCGCACTACCTTCAACCCATCCTTTGGGTCCAAGCTTAAAATACATAGCAATCGGAATAGAAGACAGAATACCAATGATAGCCGCTTTATTGGTTGCTTTCTTCCAGAAAAGACCTAGAATGAAAACCGCCAGAATTCCCGGACTCACAACACCCGAATATTCCTGAATAAATTGAAAAGCCTGATCCAAACCATCCAATAATGGTGCTATCATACAAGCTATAACTAAAGCACCAGCTGCTGACAAACGACCCACATTCACCGTTCTTTTATCAGAAGCCTTAGGATTGAAATAAGGTTTATAGATATCCATTGTAAAAATGGTAGAGGTTGAATTCAGCATGGATGCCAATGAAGAAACAATAGCCGCTGCCAATGCAGCAAAAGCGACCCCTTTGAGGCCACTAGGTAAAAACTGCAACAACCAAGGATAAGCTTTATCAGCAGCCTCCATAGTTGGCATATTGTTTTGAGCTGTATCACCCAAGCGAGCCATAATCTCAGGATCGTTTACCATAACATAAGCAGCTATACCAGGAATAACAACAATCAAAGGAATAATCAGCTTTAAAATACCGGCAAATACAATCCCTCTTTGCGATTCTTTTAAGGATTTCGCAGCAAGCGTTCTTTGGATAATATATTGATTGAATCCCCAATAATAAAGGTTCGCAACCCACATACCACCAATCAAAACACCAATACCAGGGAGATTCACATATTGCGTGTGTGCCTCATCCAGAATCATATGGAAGCTATCTGGTGCAGCCTTATAAATATGTTGGAAACCTGCCCAAACACCTTCACCTCCTGAAACATGGTTCAGTGCTAAATAAGTTGTTACCAAACCCCCTAAAGTTAGGAAGATAACTTGAATCACATCAGTCCAGGCCACAGCTGACAATCCCCCATAAAGGGAATAACTGGCTGCAAAAAGAGCTAAGCCATAAATTCCATATTTCATAGGAACACCCATGATGGTTTCCATGGCCAGGGCTCCTAAATAAAGTACCGATGTTAAGTTTACAAACACGTAGAGAGCAATCCAGAAAATAGCTAAAATAGTTTTCAGATTGGTTGAATATCGCTGTTCTACAAATTGAGGTATGGTATACAAGCCTTTTTCGATAAAAATCGGAAGGAAATACTTACCTACAATAATCAGTGTAATTGCGGCCATCCATTCATAGGATGCAATGGCTAAACCAATTGCAAAACCAGAACCTGACATGCCGATGAACTGTTCTGCCGAAATATTTGCTGCAATAAGCGAAGCTCCAATAGCCCACCAAGGCAATGATTTACTTGCCAAAAAATAGTCGTCCGCATTTTTCTGATGTCCTTCTTTATCGCGAGACACCCATAAGCCAACTCCAATAATCACGATTCCATAAATAATGAAAATCGCGTAATCTAAAAATGAAAATGCATTATTCATACCTTCTTATTTTGAATTTTTATATTGTCAGAGATCTAGTTTTCTTTTTATTAGCTATAAATTTAACATTTACTAGCTTATTCCCTACTCCATTATTTCTTATAATGAATACCCGACAGAGATTTTAATCTTTCAGCGCTAGTTTCTGCGGTGATATCCCGTTGAGGGTTTCCTAACATTTCGTAACCTACCATGAATTTTTTAACCGTCGCTGATCTCAATAAAGGTGGATAAAAATGCATATGAAAATGCCACTCAGGATGCTCTTCCCCGTCTGTAGGGGCTTGATGAATTCCTGCAGAATAAGGGAATGAGATTTCAAACAAATTGTCGTATCGAATAGTTAAATCTCGATAAATTGTTGCGAAAGCTTCCTTTTCATCTTCACTCATATGACCTAAATGCTGAATGGTTCTTTTAGAAATAATCATGGTTTCGAAAGGCCAGGTTGCCCAATAAGGCACCAAAGCAACAAAATGATCATTCTCAATAAGAACACGATCCTTTTTTTCTATTTCCTTCTCAAGATAGTCGCCTAGTAGAGTTCTATTATGATTCTCAAAATAGGTTGTAAAATTTTTAGATTCCTTTGCAGGCTCATTAGGAACGGAAGATTGTGCCCAAATTTGTCCATGAGGATGTGGGTTACTACAGCCCATAACAGAACCCTTATTTTCGAAAATTTGAACGTAATTAATCTCAGGCCGGTTCCCCAGTTCTAAATATTGTTCTTGCCACAAATCCACAACTTTTTTTACTGCCGAAACTTCCATCTCTGGAATAGTTAGATCATGACGTGGCGAAAAGCAGATCACTCTGCAAATACCCTGTTCGCTTTCTGCTCGAAACAAACCATCCTCTTTAATTTCTCCTTTAGGTGCATCCAAATTTAATGCTGCAAAGTCATTTGTGAAGACGAAAGTACCCTCGTAATCAGGATTAATTTCACCACCCATACGCTCATTGCCTGCACATAAATAACATTCAGGATCATGCTCAGGGCGTACTTCTTCTGAAATTTTTTCGACTTGTCCCTGCCATGGACGCTTTGCTCGATGTGGAGATACTAAAACCCACTCCCCAGTTAAGGGGTTATATCTTCGATGAGGATGATCCTCCATATTAAATTCTGACATATTTTCGCTTATCTTTTTTCGCTTATTGGTTGTTGGTTGCTGGTTGTCGGTTTTCGATAACTGATAACTGATAACTGATAACTGATAACAAATGTTTTCTTCATCACATCATCTCATCATCGCATCAACACATTAGCACATCAGCACATCAATTTTATTCAATCCTTCTTGCTCCATCTCCAATTTCAGCCACATAGAATTCGGGATCTAAACCAATACGACTTTTATAATTATCACCAACAGTTTTAATAAAGATTTCCACAGCCTCATCCTTAACTAGACTTACTGTACATCCACCAAATCCAGCACCAGTCATTCTCGATCCCAAAACACCATCAATCTTTCGAGCTTCTTCTACCATCGTATCCAATTCTACTCCGGTTACCTCATAATCGTCACGAAGTGAATCATGAGAAGCATTCATCAAAAGTCCAAATTCTTCAAGATGACCTTGTTTTAATGCATCTATAGCTTTAAACACACGTTGGTTTTCGGAAACAACGTGCTTTGCTCTACGCCTTACGACCTCATTATTTAATAAGGATTCAAGATTCTTAAACGCCTCATTATTTAGTTCACACAAGAAATCAATCTCCTGTTTTTTATTAATTAATTCAACCGCAAGCTCACATTCAGCGCGCCTTTCATTGTACTTCGAATCTGCCAAGCCTCTTTGCTTATTGGTATTTCCAATTATTAGCTTATAACCATCCATTTTAAGAGGCACAATATCATACTCTAGCGTATCACAATTCAAAGCTAAAACATGATTTTTAACTCCCATCCCAATTGCAAACTGATCCATAATACCACAATTAACGCCTACGAATTCATTCTCTGCCTTTTGAGACATTTTCACCAGCTCGACTTGGTCGAAATTTGCTTCAACCAATTCGTTAAATGCAACCGA
>NZ_JBFFKR010000302.1:0-3794 GCF_041555295.1 Ancylomarina sp.
CGAAGAAAATGAAACAGCTATTGGCCAAATGTGTATTGATGTCTTTGGTAAGGATTGGGGCACATTCAGAATTGCACACCTGTCAACAGGAGATAAAATCGGGTTTGAATTGTTTGAATTTAAGCAAAGTAAAGATTTAAAACCCCGTTTTGAACCTTTCCGTACAGGTCTGTTTCATTTTTCAATTCAAGATCCTGATGTAGAAGGTTTGGTTGAAAAGATTGTCGCAGCAGGTGGAAAACAACGCATGCCAATCCGTGAATATTATCCAGGAGAAAAGCCTTACCGCATGTGCTATGTGGAAGATCCTTTTGGCACTGTCTTTGAAATCTATTCACACTCTTATGAGTTGCACTATTCTGTAGGAGCCTACAAATAAACTTTTAACTCAAATTTAATTACTTTGAATTCAAGTTGTATTTGCAACCTGAATTCAAAATAATTGCATAAATGAGCTTAAACCTTAAAGGATCATATTATGAGAATACAAATTATATTATTAGCAGTTATTTTATTGCAGTCTTGTGTAAATCAAAAGTCTACGTCAGATAAAAGTGACGTTATTGAAGTCGTTCAATTTAAAGGCCAACAGGTTACAGGGGTTTCAGTAAGCCATACAGGTCGGGTTTTTGTAAATTTCCCAAGATGGAGGGAAAGCGTTGAAAATTCTGTTGTAGAAGTTGCTGCTGATGGAAAAATCATTTCTTACCCAAGTGAAAAATGGAATAAGTGGGAAATTGGTAAATCTATTTCTGATTCTGTTTTTGTCGCTATTCAATCAGTGGTTGCACATAATGATGACTTGTATGTTTTAGATACCCGAAACCCATTATTTGCAGGAGTGAAAGATGCTCCCCGGCTATTTGTGTTTGATTTAAACACCAATCGTTTAAAAGATATACTTGTTTTATCTCCTAAAAGCTATAAGCCTACATCATATATTAATGATTTACGTATAGATGAGAGAAACAATTGTATTTATATGACTGATTCAGGAGAGCCGGGTTTAGTGGTCTTGAACTTATCAACAAAGGAAAGTAAGCGTGTTTTAGATCATCATTACTCAACACGAGCAGAAACAGATCATTTAACGATTAATGGTGTTAAGTGGAATAATACCGTTCATTCAGATGGTATTGCCTTTAATAGCAAAACGAATCGCTTATATTATCACAGCTTAACCGGATATAATCTGTATTCTGTTTCGGCAGATCTATTAAACAATGGCGATAAAGAACAGATAGAAGCGGACGTAAAGTTAGTGGCTAAGACCGCTGCGCCTGATGGGATGATTTTTGATGATAAAGGCAACTTATATTTTGCTGATTTAGAAAATAACAAGATTCAATACCTGACACCTGATGGTAAAATCAATACACTTTGCGAGGGTGAAAAAATTAGGTGGGCAGATACCTTTAGTATTTTCAATGGTTATTTATTCTATACAAACTCGAGGATAAACGAAACACAAAATGGCGTTTCTGATTTAACTTTCTCTATCAATAAAATAAAAATCGAAGATTAGAAAATAGAAATTTAGTGCTTGTTTTCCCAATAATGGTGTTATTGGGAAAACAAGCTATTTTCATTCCTATGAGTAGCACTATTCTGAAGAAGCGTATAAATGATGCTGCTTTGCAAAATCCTGCCCCCATTTATCGATTGCAAGGATGATGGGGATCAGTGATTTCCCACTTTCGGTTAACTCATACTCCACCTTCGGAGGGCTCACAGGGTATACGGTTCTTTTAACTATGCTATCCTCTTCCAATCCTCTTATCGAATAAGTAAACATTCGGCTGGAGATTCCCGTAATGCTTTTTTGTAACTCTCCAGACCGCATCCCACCATCTTTAAGGTGGAAAATAATCAAACTCTTATATTTATCACCAATCAATTGTAAAGCAAAGGCTAAAGAGCAATAGTAGTCTTTACTTTTGTAGCTTATTTTATCAATATGTTCTTTTTCCATAATTGATTCTGTCTCTATTTTGTAGATATACCTGGTACTGACTCTGTATGGGGCTATTTCAAAAGTCCCCCTTACCAAACCGGATAAATATACTTATAATATCATCAGCCCCATTTCTAAATTACAAATTCCACATAAAAAAACCGAACCTGAAAAGTTTTTTTCAGATTCGGCTTTCAATTTTATTTTAAGTATTCCGTAACTCAAGACACTTTAAGTACTTATTTCCTAAGTGCAGGTGTTGAGAATGATGGTGGATTTATACTTTTGATTTAAATATTGATTCGATTATCTGAGATCTGTATTCAAATATTTCATTCAACTTAGCCTGAATAATAAATTTGTTAGCGATACGACCTAAAAATGAAAATGGCGGCCGATAACTTACGATATCTTTCATTAATACTTTATCACCCTGCTGCTCAATGATGTGTTGATGATGCCAAAGTGAATAAGGACCAATCCTTTGTTCATCGACAAAGTATTCCCTATCCCTTACATGCGTTATTTCTGTAACCCAATTGGTTTTCAAGCCAAACATCGGCTTGACGATATAACTGATTATCATCCCTTCATAGATTTTTTCAGGTAGGTCTTTTGAGCAAATATCAAATCCCATATAATCTGGGGTTATCTTTTTTAAGTTTTCAGGAGAAGTAATAAAATTCCATAATTCATCAACGGAAGCCGATATAAGTTGTTCATTATAAAACTGATAAAATGCCATAACGATTTGTATTTGGATAATTTATCTTTAAGAAAGTAGTTCCGTTCCTTGCAACAAGCGAATAATGTTCTTTCTGTGTAAAAATACAATAAGAACTGAACTGATTATCAAATAATATAAAACCAGAGTAATCCCATTTAAAATCAATTCGGTAAGTGGCATAACTATAGCCAATGCAATTGAACCCATTGAAACATATTTAAATCGCCATTTCACTATAAAATAAACAGCAACTGAAACGAATACAGGCAAAGGTGCAATTAATAATGAAGCTCCAAGAGTCGTATTGACGCCCTTACCTCCTTTAAATTTTAAAAACAGACTAAAATCGTGTCCAACTATTGAAACCAAAGCCAGCAAGTATATGAAATATGGAGGTAATGCGGTGGTATTAAAAACTAAAAATAACACAATAGGTAAAAATCCTTTTAGCATATCTAAAAGTTGTGTCATAATAGATATTTTCTTACCAGCCACTCGTCTTACATTAGTAGAACCAAGATTACCACTTCCCTCTTTTAATATATTTTTTCCCGTAGATAACTTAGTCAACAAGTAACCAAACGGAATTGATCCCCATAAATAAGCTAGTAATAAGAAAGATATAATTAATGCCAAATTCATTTCATTTCCTTTAAAATACGCAAAGCCTCCTCAACATGTTTTGTGGCTTGTATTTGCGAATTAAATAGATATAAAACCTTACCTTCTTTATTGATTATATAGGTGACTCTACCAGGAAATAAACCAAAAAAATTGCTTGGTACTCCCCACCTTTTGCGAATTCGATTTCCTGTATCACTTAATAAAGTAAAGTTTAGATTGTGTTTTTGAGCAAAATGTAAATGACTTTTAACTGACTGGGCACTAATCCCAATAACTAAGGCATTTGCTTCCTCAAAAACATGAAACTGATCACGAAACGCACAGGCTTCTTTTGTACAACCTGGACTGTCGTCTTTGGGATAGAAATAAATAACCAGATTTTTTTTCCCAATGACAGATTCGACCTGAAATAAATGATCATGCTGGTCCTTTAATTCAAAGCTTGGTATCACACTTCCTATTTCTATCTTATCCATATAACTATTATCA
>NZ_JBFFKR010000303.1:0-3749 GCF_041555295.1 Ancylomarina sp.
AATTGGAGATGCGTTTAACGATGTGAAACTTGAGATAGACATTTTATTTCCCTTCGTATCAAGAGAACCATTATCTAAGAATAAATCTCCTGTTGTCGTTAAAGCATTTTGTAAAATCCAGGATTGATCATCTCCATCGAAGAAAATATTACTATCCAAAGCTTTTCCTGCAAAATCAATAAGTTTGTCTGCGATTAGTCCATCACCCTTAAATTTTAAATCACCTGACATTTCTAAAGTCATGTTTTCACTGAAATCGAGTAGCCCGTGAACATCTAATTGATTTTGGACTTTGAAGATTGATGATGGGTCTACATCGTCAGTCCATGTAATATTGTGACATCTCGCATCGGAATTGATTAGAACCGTTTTGCTGCCCAGGAAAGAATTAGAGTCGAAAAAGACATTGTCGAGTGCAGTAGGAATACAGCCTTCAGATGCACCTCCAGAAGTTTTACTCCAGTTAAGATAATTAGACCATTCATCGTTTACTCCGTTACCTACCCAGTATAAATCAACAGTCGTAATTGAGTTGACTGTCCAGTTCGTCACATTAGTTTGTTCTATAGAGTTATTGGCTAAATAAGGGACTGAAGAACCGATACCATTAATGTCTGTTAGTAAAACAAAGTTTACGTTTATACTTGTTTTAACTTCCAAGTCAGCCTGTTTGCCACTTTTACTTCCCCGGATGTCTATAGGGAAATTACAAGATCCAAGAGCTGTGAATTCTTCAATTGGGAAAGTTATATTTGATTCGAACTTAAAGGTATTGGGTTTTGTTCCTTTGTTAAGAGTCAGTTTTCCAATATCGAATGTTATCTCGCCAATTGTCCCATTTAACTCTCCGCCTTCTTCAAAGGTGATATCATTGATTCGAGTTAAAAGATTCTCTGATTTAAAACTACCTTCATTAATAAAACGAATTGTATTGAAAGTGGCATTACTCGTGAATGATCCACCAATAAAGAAAGCTTTTTCACTCTCTACAATTATCTCACTTCCATCAGCTAGAAGTGTTAAGGTTTGTCTTGCATTGATATCGGCAGCGTCAATATTTACAGAAAAACTATTTTCGTATCCAAGTACTGTAAACGTTGAGTTCTGTATGTTTAAGGTTCTTTTTTTACCAGCAAAGGTTAAGTCAGATGATTCAAAATAGTTACAGGATATATCGAAACCTCCAGATATAAAATGGCCATTGTCTAAAATTAAGTTTCCATCGACATCCAAATCGTTAGCAAGAGTCCATTCGCCATCTATACCATCGAAAGTAACATCGTTTGGGAAATCAAAAGTATGAAGTCCTAGAGTGTTCCCTTTTTCTGTTGAACGGAAATAGAAATTAACATCAGGTAAATTGATTGTTAGAGTATTGTTTAGAAATAACGAGCCATAAATGTAAGCACTTGAGATCTCAACAGTCCCCATTTGTAATATTGGATTGTTGCCTTCAGAACCTCTCCAGTCCATTGTTCTGCATCGAATGTCCCCACTTCCTGTGGTTACAATCTGATTGGTATTTCCCGTAAATGAATTAATGTCAAAGTAGACATTGTCAAGAGCTGTAGGTACACAAGCTCCTGGAGCTCCACCTGAACTTGTTGCCCAATGGTTTGGATCATCCCAATTCCCAGGTCCATCAACCCAATATAAATTTCTACTTGTTGGCACTGTGGGGAAATTCCATCCGATATTATTTCCAAGATCAATTGAGTTATTAGCCGTAAAGTTTAATGCTGGTGTTGCAAAAACATCAAGCAAATTGACTTGAGTAACATTTATAGGATTACCATTCTTACTGTTAAAAGTTGTTTCTGCACCAGCAGATAAACTGGAAATGTCGATGGTTCCTTCGCAGGCACCAATAGCTGTTAAATCACCAATGTTAAAGGTTTGTCCATCGGTGAATTTATAGGTCTTACCCTGATTCAGAATTAAATTTTCCACGTCAAAGCCTTCGTACAGAAAGTTAGCATTCGATTTAATATCAACCTGGTTGAAAGAAACATCTTTCCCACGAATTGAAAATAGTGCTGTCCCAGTTTCCTGGTCAAAGCTTATGTTGTGAAAGTCTACAGCCTCAGTACCATTAGTAACTTCAACTTTACCATTTTCAGCCACTACTATTTCAGAGGTTCCAGCATTAAAAGTTAGATTTTCAGGCGTTAGGAAAATACTATTTAGATTAAGAATAGAAGCATCAAGTTGCAATGTTCTGAAATCAGGAAAGTTAGAATAGAGTTCATTACAGGTTATGCTGAAATTATTAGTAACAAGACTCCCCCGTTCCAAATTAATATCGCCTAGTGTTTCAAAATCGCTATCAATATTCCAAGTGCCAGCTAGCCATGAACCATCCTCTTGAATCTTCCCTTCAAAAATTACATCGTTTGACAATATGACTTGATTAAGCTTAACATTGACAATGTCTTCTGATTTGAAATAGATATCACCAGTATGTTTGAAAGAACCAGGTAGGAGTGAAGTGAAATCAAGATTCCCGTAAATGCATAGATCACTACCGCCTTCAAAAATTAGTGAGGAAGCATTTGTCCATGTCATATTATTACATTCAGGTACGCGAGTTCCATTAATAGCAATTGTAGAACTTCCGACAATATTTACAGCATCAAAGAATACATTATCGACACGTGTAGGTACACAGCCTAAGTCCCAATTGTTTGGATTGAACCAGTCTGAATCGTCAGTCCCAATCCACTTGAAATCTTCAGCGAAAGTTTTTTCAACAATATTCCAACCAATGTAATTTGAGACTCCAAAAGAACTTTGAGCTTCTAAACCACCAGACAGGTTTACACCTCCAATGACTTCTAAGTCGGTTATTTGAACGTAAGCAATTCTATTAGAATTCACATCCGAATTGATGTTTGAAATACCACCATTACCTGTTAAATATATAAACTCGGAACAGGTTCCTTCAGCAATAAAACCATTGATGTTTACAACTTTCTGCTCACTACCTGCTTCAAAAAGATATGTTTTGCCAGCTGATAAAATAAAAGTATCATAATTGTGATCACCTGAAATATTTGCCCCTGCAAAAAAGTGCACTTCATTAAAGCTTACAATATCACCTTCATTAGTTAGGTTTGCTTTATTGCTGTTATCAACAAAATACACTTTGTTGTAAGTAACAGAGCCACTAAGCTTATTGTAGAAGCCTGCAGTTGGTTGTATTAATTCAATGGTGTAAGTACTTTCAGGAATATTGAAAGAGTTTCCTTCTGCATCCCATGTTTTAAGGAAATTGCCGTTTAGTCTAAGGGTTGATGTGCCCAGATTCATTATTCTAGGAATATCGCCAATAGATACAAAACGGTTTAATATTAAGTCGTTGTCATTTGAAATGATTTCACCTGACTCTAAGTATAAACTGTTATCAGGGATTTTTAATTCTGAAGCTAAATTCCAAATTCCATTTTTCCCAGAAAAATAGACGTCAGATTTAAAACTATCAGTAATAGAAACACTAAAAGTTCCAGTTCCTTCGAAATGAGTTGTTCCCAATAAATCCCAAGTGGCATCTCCAGCGATCAAGGAGCCAAAAATACTAAGTTTGGCTGATCCAGATAGAGTTGCATCAGCAGAAAGAATTAAATTTTTACATTCAGCGTCACTGTCAATTTCAACATTAAAAGTACCACTAATGTTCGCATCATCAATTCTTGAAGGAACACAATTTTTATCCCAGTTTGAGGGCGTACTCCATTTATTGTCAGTTGCTC
>NZ_JBFFKR010000304.1:0-3689 GCF_041555295.1 Ancylomarina sp.
TCATGATTTTTTGAATTAATAATTGGTAATTAATAATTATCAATTGTCTTAGCCGCCCACACTTACTTTATATCCCGATTTCCTAAAAATAGACTGAACCCATTGTGTATCCTCTTCTAGCAAAGAAGGGATATCAGGCATCGAACTCTCTATACCAAAGCGTCGGAATTTATCTTGTCCGGTTCGGTGATAAGGTAGAATATGGAATTCAGGTTTCTTGGGTAATTCATTCAAGAAATCTAGCATCAGATTGATGTTTTCCTGAGAATCGTTGAAGCCTGGAATCATTGGAAAACGGATGATTATTTGCTTGCCTTTCTCTGACAAGTACTTCAGATTATCAAGAATCAATTTGTTGGAGACTCCTGTACTTTTTAGATGGTCGGCATCAAGCATGTGCTTCAGGTCAAAAAGGAATAGGTCTACATTCTCAACAATGCGATCAATCTTATCTTTCGGTGCATAAGCCGTGGTATCCAAAGCGGTGTGGATTTCTCTTTCTTTACAAGCTTTAAGTATAGCCTCAAGAAAATCAATCTGCATCAGAGGTTCTCCGCCACTAAAAGTTACGCCTCCACCCGATTCGTCAAAAAAAAGCTGATCGCCTTCTATTTCAGAAATCAATTGGTTTATAGTATAGGTTTTGCCTATTTCAGCTTGATCGGCAACTTCCACATTACCCAGACGATTATTTCGGCATATGGATTCAATCCCTGCCTTATAGGATTCGGGGTTATGGCACCAAACACAGCGCAATGGGCAGCCCTTAAAAAAAATGGATGTGCGAATCCCAGGGCCGTCGTGCACAGCATAACGCTTAATATCAAAAACAATTGCTTGCATTATTTCAAACTTTCGAATACGAATAATCAACAAGTTGCAACACTCCCATTAAGGAACTGCCTTGGTATTCGTATTTCAATTAATAAAGTGTGAATTAAATTCTTCGACCAGGTAGGATACGGTCGATTCTTACTTATAAAAAATAAGGTAGAGGAATGCTTGTGGGATCAGCAAATCCAACATTCATAAAGACCTTTGTAGGAAGGTTTTTGTATTACGGTATTAGTCATCATTCTTACAGACTTTTATCAACTCTGTAAAGTTATGATTTTTTTCGAATTGAGGAACTGACAATTAGCAGCTTTCAATAAGTCAGAATCTGTCTACTTAATAGATTACGATTTTCTTCTAAAACAAATAACCACGAACTTACGAATATTAAATCCGACAGATCATGGTTATTTAAGTTGCTTGCATTAGAAGCTTAGTCCTACTCTTTGAGCATTCCGATATGTGGGATGCCATCTTCAAGATATTCTTCTCCCTTTTGAATAAAACCATGGCTTTCGTAGAATTTCTTCAAATACTTCTGGGCTGATATTTTAATTTTATCCTCTCCATAGTGTTCCTTAATGGCTTTTATACTTTCATTCATCAGAGTATGTCCATAAGCATATCGACGCTCATCTTCTGCAACAATCACGCGTCCAATACTACATGCATCAAAGTAATCACCCTTATTGAATAGGCGAGCATAAGCGCAAATTTTATTGCCCTTAAAACCTAACACATGCAAAGCTTTTTTGTCTTTACCATCCTGATCGAGATAAACACAATCTTGCTCTACAACAAAAATCTGCGATCTCAATTGCATTAAATCATATAATTCATCGAGAGTGAATTCCTCAAACTTAAGAACCTTCCACTCCAGACCATTTCCATTTTTCTGATCTTGCATGCTCATTATTTTCTATACTTAAACATCAACTCCTAATTCAAACATTCGTGGTTCAATCTGGTTTATAACTAATCAATATTTGCAACTTTTACTTTGCGTTTGAAGGCAACTCAAGTCCATAACCTGAAACCTTATCCTCACGTTTTAGTAAAATTGCAAACAACAAACCAAGAATACCTAATGTAGCAAACATGATCATTGTAAAGGTATAATTAAGACTTTCTGCTCCTTCCGCATTGGTTTTATCCAATACAAGTCCTGCCAATATTGGAAAAATCCATAAGCCAATATTCTGTACAGAGAACATAAAACCATAGGCGGTTCCAATTCGTTTCTCATCTACTATTTTAGCAACTGATGGCCACATTGAAGCAGGAACAAGTGAAAATGCAATTCCTAAAATAACCATTAAAACATATGGGTTAATCGTCGTGAAAGCAAAACAGGTATGCACTATTACCAGGATTAAAGATCCATAAATCATTAAAGTAGCAGCTCGGCCATATTTATCTACAATAAAACCAAATAGCGGTGTAAAAAACATGGTTCCAATAGGCAACATCGATGAAATAAAACCTGATTCTTTTATACTTAAATCAAACTTATTTAAGAAGAAATCTGCGGAGAAGGATAGAAAAGGAAATACAGCTGAGTAGAAAGTTAAACACAATAGAGTCACATACATAAACGAAGGGTTCATAATGAGCTTTTTCAAATCAGAAATTCGAAACTCTTCACTCACCGCTGCAACTCCATTCTGATGACTTTGTCTATCGAGTTTCAGATCGAGCATCATATAAATCATAAATACCAAAAGTGAAACAGTCACGAATAGAGCTGCAAACCAAATAGCTGTTGTCCATCCTGCTGGAGATTCTATTAAAATTGGAGAAAGATTAAAAGCTAAGAAAGAACCTGTACGTGCCAAGCCTAGTTTCACACCAAAAGCCAAAGCCAGTTCTTTACCCTTAAACCATTTCACAATAATTTTGGAGATAACCACAATACTCGTTTCCGCACCCAAGCCGAATAAGAAACGCCCAAAAAGCATCATCTTTAATTCAGGTGAATAGGATGGCATAAATGAAGTCATAAATCCATATCCCCAGCCCCCATTGGTGTAAACTTCACTGGCTCCATATGCCGTAATTAAAGCTCCAAAAGCCATAAAGGAAATAAACATGAACCCCGTTCGACGAATTCCCAATTTATCAAGGATGACACCACCCAATACGGCCATTAAAAGAAATACATTGGGAATAGAATAAACAGAAACAAAAAGACCAAAATCTGTGGAAGAAAAACCAAACTCTTCAGTTAACTTAGACTTTAAAGGTGATAGGGCATCGTAGAAGTAATAGTTGGCAGCTAAAACAAAACCTACCATAATGAGCATTCCCCATCGCATCCATACATTATCGCGAAGCGTTCTTTTAAGATTTTCCATATTCGTTTTTGTCGTTTCTATTTTAGGTCTATTTATAATCAGCTTCGAAAATACGAAAGCTTTTAAACGTAAAGACACAATTTCAAAGAAATAAATAAAAAAGAACCATGAATTCACGAATAGAATTCATTAATTTAATTCGTGAATTCGTGGCTATCATTTTTTTAATTTGAATTCATGATTATCTTTAATAAGTATTACCTCATCAGAACTCAACTCTTTAAAGATATGAAGACTCGCATACTCAGTTTATTACTCTTGCTAATCATTCCATTTGTTTCATTTTCACAAGAGACAAGTGATAGTCTTGATGTATCAAAAACTAAGGTTTATAAGTTTGATATCAAGCGAGATATCGGACCTCCAATTTGGCGACAAACCAAGGATGCTTTTTCGGAGGCTAAGGAATGGAATGCTGAAATATTCCTGATTCATATGAATACATATGGCGGTATGGTGGTTCATGCAGATTCCATCCGAACAGCAATATTAAACTCTGAA
>NZ_JBFFKR010000305.1:0-3683 GCF_041555295.1 Ancylomarina sp.
CAAGCAGAAGATTTAACCGAAATAATCTTGGCTCTTAGCACGACAATGGAGGGGGATACAACAAACTTCTATCTTTATAAGAAATTAAAACCTCATCAAGTTCCTATAACAACTATCGCACGTGGAGTATCTATTGGCGATGAATTAGAATATACCGACGAGATCACACTAGGACGTTCTCTTCTAAACAGAGTTCCCTTTGATAAAAGTTTATAAATGTCAATTTCTTGATTCTTCAACCTTAAGGATTTTTCAAACATAAAGCTTATCTTCAAGGAAATAATCAAATTTTTATGATATAGAGAAAACTAATTAGACATTAAAAAAAGGTGATAGACTTTCCTAATAAGACATACTTGTCTTTTACTCTTTTTTAATTAAATTTGTATTCTATTTAGACTAAATAAGCAAACACTAAACAAAATCAATATGGCAAAATACGAAATCTTTCTTCCAGCAATGGGTGAAGGTATCATTGAAGCTACAATTACAAAGCTCCTAAAAAAAGAAGGCGACTCAGTTGAAGAAGAAGATTCAATTATGGAAATCGCAACTGATAAAGTTGACTCTGAAATTCCTGCACCAGCAAGTGGTATTATTGCAAAAATTTTATTTGAAGAAGGTGATGTTCCCAAAGTTGGTGATATCGTTGCAATAATAACAACTGATGGGGAAAATATTGATGATACAGATGCATCTCCTAAAAAAGAAGAAAAAGAAGAAAAAGAAGAAACTCCTATTGAAAGCGCAGAGCCTCAATTTACTCTTATAACTGAGGCTCCTGAAGTGAGTGAACCTATGAAAGCCAAAACTGAAAATGGCAATTTCATTTCACCACTTGTTCGTACGATTGCTAAGGCTGAAAACATCACAAATGAAGAACTAAACACACTTGTTGGTTCTGGTGAATCTAATCGAATTACGAAGAAGGATATTCTACAATATATCGAAAACCGCAAGACAGCTAAAAAAGCCGAACCAGTAGTTATACCTTCAGCTCCTGCTCCAAAAGTAAGTGCTACTGAGCACAAATCTTATGCAGGACAAAACGTTGAAATTATTGAAATGGATCGTATGAGAAAATTGATTTCTCATCACATGACCAATTCTCTGCAAGTCTCAGCTCACGTTACGTCTTTTATTGATGTTGATGTCACCCCAATTGTGCAGTGGAGAGACAAGGTGAAAAATGATTTCTTGAAAAAACATAATCAGAAGTTAACTTATACACCAATCTTTGTTGAAGCAGTTACTAAGGCTATTCAAGACTATCCCCTAATTAATGTTTCTGTCGATGGGGATAAGATTATCAAAAAGAATTTTGTAAACATTGGAATGGCTACAGCTTTGCCTAATGGTAACTTAATTGTACCAGTAATTAAAGATGCTAATGAGAAGAATCTAATTGGTTTAAGTAAATCTGTTAACGATCTTGCAAACCGAGCTAGAGCGAACCAGTTAAAACCTGATGACATTCAAGGAAGCACATTCACAATCACGAACTTAGGAGCATTTGGAAGTACGACGGGTACACCAATTATCAATCAGCCTGAAGTTGCCATTTTAGCAATTGGTGCTATCAAAAAGAAGCCAGCAGTTATCGAAACACCTCTCGGCGATACGATTGGTATTAGACATATCATGGTTCTTTCATTATCATACGACCATCGTGTTGTTGATGGAGGACTTGGTGGCATGTTTTTGAAAAGAGTAGCTGAGAATCTTGAAAATTTCGATACGACCCAATTACTTTAATAAAAAATTAGAGATATAAAACTCTAAGACAGAACATAAAATGCCAATTAAAAGAAAACGCAGATCTTGATTTCTGCGTTTTTTTTATGCAAAAAAATCAAAGTTTTTTATATCTTGCATTGTTCAGTGGCAACATGAGATGTCACAACGTATGTCCGTATTTTATTTAACAAAATTAGACTATAGAAGTCCTGAGAATTTTTAAAAGGATTTATTCCAAATAACCTTCGAAATCCTCAAAATTTTTACACGTCTTTTGGCAATTAAATAGGATACCAATCTCTCATTTTATATGATAACTCATTGTCTATAATATTTAAACATATGCTAAAGTTGAATTCTGGAATTCACAAAACAACATCCACTCAACTTTTAAGAACCTTTTTGTTCTTTATAATTATAGCAATAGGTGTCAATACTAGTTTTGCCAACAACTCTCTCTCCACCACCGACAAAACAAGTAATCGTAAAAAAACAAAAATGGCAAAAATGTATTTTGCCAACAAAAACTATGGTGAAGCCGCACCTGTTTTATACGACTTATTACTTCTTGATAGAAAAAATGCCGATCTCAATAATATGTTGGGTGTTTGTTATTTTAATCTTGAATCTGAAAAGGAAAAATCAACTGAATACCTTGAAAAAGCAATTCGATATACTAAATCGAGAAACAACATTCCACTTGCCTACTATTACAATTTGGGTAAATCATATCATATCAATTACCAATTTAGCAAAGCAATTAGAACCTATAACAATCTCCTAAACCTGGTTCCTCGAGAAGATGTGCAATATATTGCCGAAATTGAACATGAAATTGAAATTTGCAGAAATGCCATTCAACTAACAGAAAACCCTGTCAATATCACGGTTGAAAATTTAGGGAATTCAATTAATACCGAGTATGCGGAACATAGTCCAGGTGTAACTGCTGACGAAACAACCATGGTTTTCACATCAAGGCGTAATGGTACAGGGAGTAAAGTTGATAAGGATGGACAATTCTTCGAAGACATTTATATTTCTCGACAAGTTAATGGTGTTTGGTCAGAACCTAAAGGCATTAGTATTCTGAACACAAAGGATCATGATGCTTCCATTTCCATTTCAGCTGATGGACAAGAAATTTATGTATACAAGGCTGGTTATTATAACAATAATGAATCAAATGGTGGTGATATTTACGTCAGTAAACTAAATGGTGAGAATTGGACCAGACCACAAAAATTACATTCTGATATCAACTCGCCTAGCAAAGAAAGTCATATTTCAGTTTCAGCTGATGGAGGAACCATCTACTTCTCAAGTGATCGCCCAGGCGGTTATGGAAAGATGGATATCTATACCGTTAAAAAACTTCCCAATGGAAAATGGGGACCAGCACAAAATCTGGGTCCCAACATCAATACTATTTACGACGATGAAGCCCCATTTATCCATCACGATGGAACAAGTCTATACTTTAGTTCAAAGGGACACAAAACAATGGGTGGCTTCGATGTATTCAAATCAACATTTGAAAATGGGCGTTGGAAAAAACCTATAAATATTGGTTTCCCTATCAACTCGACTAAAGAAGATATTTACTACACGCCAACTCCTGATGGGAAAAGAGCCTATATGGCTTCATATAGAAAAGGTTCTTATGGTAGAGCTGATATTTTTAAAATTCAAACTCCAGATGCTGATAATACAGGTTTATTCGTACTCAAAGGGAAGTTGATCAACATCAAAGGACAACCTGTAGGCAATGCTAAAATCAAATTAAGTCTTGATAATAAAACGATTGGTTTATATCGTCCAAATACCGCATCAGGCAAGTTCCTTTTCATAATTAATGCTGGAAAACAATACAATTTAGAAATCCGAGCAGAAGGCTATAGACCATTAAGTACAGTTATGAATGTACCAGCCGAATACGCCAATAA
>NZ_JBFFKR010000306.1:0-3672 GCF_041555295.1 Ancylomarina sp.
ATGCCTGATATCCCTTCTTTGCTAGAAGAGGATACACAATGGGTTCAGTCTATTTTTAGGAAATCGGGATATAAAGTAAGTGTGGGCGGCTAAGACAATTGATAATTATTAATTACCAATTATTAATTCAAAAAATCATGAACACTAGAATAAAAAAATTAAGAGAACAAAGTTTAAATGCAATCAACTGCATTTCGCCAGAGCGCGCTTTGTTAATGACCGAATTTTATAAATCAGATGAGGCACAAATGGTTTCTACACCAGTGAAACGTGCCCTTTCTTTCCAACATTTTTTTACCAACAAGAAGATTTGCATCAATCCAGATGAACTGATCGTTGGTGAACGAGGACCAGCGCCAAAGTCCTGTCCGACATATCCTGAGATTTGCATTCACTCTTTGGATGATCTTAAGATTTTGAACGAAAGAAACAAGGTGTCTTTCAAGGTTGATGAGGAGACATTTAAGATTTACGAGGAAAGTATTATTCCTTTTTGGACTGGGAAAACTAATCGCGATAAGCTGATAGGGAATATGACTCCCGAGTGGTTGAATGCCTATGAAGCAGGTATTTTTACTGAGTTTCAAGAGCAACGTGCTCCGGGACATACCGTTTTGGGTAAGAAAATGTTCCAAAGAGGTTTTCTTGATGTTAAAAAGGATATCGCTACAGCCATTGAAGCTCTGGATTTTTTTAACGACAATGAAGCCTACGACAAGCAGGAAGAGTTGAAAGCTATGGACATTGTTTGCGATGGTATCATACATTTCGCAGAGCGTCACGCCGAAGAATTGGAGAGCTTAGCTAAGACAGAAAAGAATACTGAAAGAAAAGCTGAGTTAGAGCAGATGGCTAAAGTATGTCGTCGTGTGCCTGCAAATGCACCAGAAACTTTCCATGAAGCTTTACAGCATTATTGGTTTATTCACTTAGGTGTTATCTCTGAGCTTAATCCTTGGGATTCCTTTAACCCGGGTCGATTGGATCAGCACCTTTTGCCTTTCTACGAGAAGGAAGTGAAAACAGGTGAGCTAGCTGAAGATAGTATGTATGAATTACTGCATGCTTTTTGGATCAAATTCAATAACCATCCAGCTCCACCTAAAATGGGAGTAACGGCTAAAGAAAGTAATACGTATACCGACTTTTGCTTGATTAATATGGGAGGTTTAAAGGAAGATGGTTCTGATGCCGTGAACGATATGTCTTATATCATTTTAAATGTGATTGAGGAAATGCGTTTGTTGCAACCAAGTTCGATGGTGCAATTGAGCAAGAAAAATCCCGATCGCTTTATCAAACGAGCGCTTCGAATTGTGAAGACGGGATTCGGTCAACCCTCTATTTTCAATACCGATGCCGTGATTCAGGAAATGTTGCTTCAGGGAAAAAGCATTGAAGATGCCCGAAACGGTGGCTGTAGTGGCTGTGTTGAAACTGGTGCTTTCGGAACCGAGAATTACAGTCTGAGTGGCTATTTTAACTTGGCTAAGATTCTTGAAATCACCATGAACAATGGTGTTGATCCGCGCAAGGGAAAATTGATTGGATTGCAAACCGGTGAATTGTCCAGCTTTAAATCCTATGATGAGATATTTGCAGCTTGGCAGAAACAGGTGAAACACTTTGCCGATATCAAGCTTAGAGGTAATAATGTGATTGAGCGCCTTTATGCGACTTATCTACCAGTCCCTTTCCTTTCGGTTTTGGTTGATGATTGTATCAGTAAAGGGAAAGACTATAATGCGGGCGGAGCTCGCTACAATACCTCTTACGTTCAAGGTGTGGGATTGGGAAGTTTGAGCGACATGTTGGCTTCTATTAAATTGAATGTTTTCGAAAAGGAAATGTTGAGTCTGACCGATTTGAAAAAAGCCATGGATGCCAATTTCGAAGGCTACGATCAGTTACGAAGTGATTTAATTTATAAGACGCCAAAATATGGTAATGATGATGACTATGCTGATGATTTAGCCATTGACATTTTCGAAACTTTTTATGAGGCTATTAATGGTAGACCTACAGCAAAAGGTGGCGTGTTCCGCATCAATATGTTACCGACGACTTGTCACGTGTATTTTGGGAATATAATGGCTGCTACTCCTGATGGACGATTGGCAGAAATGCCACTTTCCGAAGGAATTTCACCTTATCAGGGTGCTGATACTAAAGGCCCAACGGCGGTTGTAAAATCAGCAGCAAAGATTGATCATCTACGCACTGGTGGTACTCTTCTGAATCAGAAGTTCAGTCCTCAGTTTATGGATGATGAGGCAGGCATTACCCAAGTGATGAATTTGGTTCGTTCTTATTTCCGTATGGATGGCCATCATATTCAATTCAATGTAGTGAGTGCTGATACCCTTCGCAATGCACAGAAAAATCCAGAGGCCTATAAAGACCTGATTGTTCGTGTAGCGGGTTATAGCGATTACTTTAACGACTTGGGTGAGGATCTTCAAAATGAGATCATCCGAAGAAATGAACATACTGATTTTTAATTGTATTCAGTTATCTGTTGTCAGTTTTCGGTTATCAGCTCTTGACAACCGAAAACCGACAACTTTATCCTTTTACCTTATCACTTCAACCTTTATTTACTTTATCCTTATATATGAAACATTTACTACTAATCCCCTTATTGCTAATTGCATTTGTAGTAGGGGCACAAAATGGCGAAAAGGCTTTTACATTGGAAGATGTAACGCTAAACGGAACTTTTAATGCCAGATCGGTATACGGCTTGCGTTCTATGAACGATGGTCTGCATTATACGATACTTAAGGAAGGCCAACGCATTGAGAAATATGCCTATGCAACCGGGAAACTGATCGAAGTTCTTTTCGATTTGTCTACAATGGAAAATACAGCGATTAAGCGAATTGATAGCTACCAGTTCTCGTCTGACGAGAAGAAGCTCTTACTAGCAAGTAATCGAATCAATATTTACCGTCATTCTTATTCGGCAGAGTTTTTCGTTTTCGATAGAGCAAATGAAAAGTTGGATGCACTTTCAACAGGACGTCAGCAATTAGCCGATTTTTCTCCTGCAGGTGATCAGGTTTGTTTCTTTCGTGAGAACAATTTGTTTATTAAAGATCTGAAGACTAATAAGGAGAAACAATTCACCTTCGATGGCAAATACAATCACATTATCAATGGGGCTCCAGATTGGGTTTACGAAGAGGAGTTCTCCTTTTGGAAAGGCTTTCAATGGTCGCCCGATGGCAAGCGAATTGCTTTTATGCGTTTCGACGAAAGTTCTGTGAAACAATTCAATATGACTGTTTTCAAAGGAACTTATCCTGAGAAAAAAGCCAATGCTCTTTATCCAGAGAATTACACATTCAAGTACCCAAAGGCAGGAGAGGATAACTCAATTGTGAGTATTCATGTTTACGATTTGGCTTCGGAGAAAACGAAAACCATGAATGTGGGAGAGGAGACCGATCAGTATATCCCAAGAATCAAATGGACGCGTAATCCTGAAGTATTGAGCATGGTTCGTATGAACCGTCATCAAAATCATTATGAGCTTTTGTTTGCTGATGTAAATACGGGTGATCACAAGTTGATTTATGAAGAGAAGAATAAGGCTTGGATTGATGTTAACGATGATTTGACTTTCACTGAAGATGGTAAGTCAATCATCTTAACTAGTGAAAAGTCAGG
>NZ_JBFFKR010000307.1:0-3653 GCF_041555295.1 Ancylomarina sp.
GATTTCTTTAAGAATGAGATTATCTATACTGAGGATATTAACGATTTGCAGACTAAATACCACAATCAGTTGACTGGTACAAGAGCTGAGAAATTGGAAGGTATCGAAAAAGTAATCGAACTGGCTTGCTGGTCGTCGAAGAAATGGATTCCTGGTATGCTTCGCGATAAGGATGCTAAGGTCAGAGTGAAAGCTTCCTGGGCATTGATTCAATTGGAACGCACTGATGCCATTCCTGATTTGGAAGCAGCTGTTTTGACTGAGACCGATAACAAGATCAAAATTCAATTGAAAAAGAATTTGAAAGCTCTAAAAGGTCTTTTGGGTTCAAATAGCTAGCGAATAGCCTACCACAAAAAATACAAAGCGGTCATCTCTATGGAGATGACCGCTTTTTTCTTCAAACTACATAAATGGAAATGAATGGCATTATCTCATTCTTACTATTTTAGGGTAAAAAAGACCGATGATATCGACGAGGCTTTTTTGCTGATTCATCACTTCAAAAATATCCTTATAGGCCATAGGTGATTCGTCGATACTACCGCTTAATAGTTCTACCCCTTTTTCCTTTAGGTATGAGTGCAGATCTGCCATATTGAGCACTGATTTGGCTTTCCTTCTGGAAAGACGTCTGCCAGCACCATGGGCCGCAGAATTTAGAGAGGCCTCGTTACCTTTTCCTTTTATTAGAAATGCCGGCGTTGCCATTGTACCGGGAATTATTCCCAAATCGCCAGCATTTGCCGGTGTTGCTCCTTTTCTGTGAAGAATAAGTTCTTCTCCTCCAACTAATTTTTCCTTCCATGCAAAGTTGTGATGGTTTTCAATTCTTCTCAGGGGTTTTTCGCCAAGTGCTGACGAAAGGCGATTGTGTATGATATGATGATTGGCCGCTGAGTAATCACCGGCCAATTCCATAGCCTGCCAGTATTCCTGACCTTCCTCACTATCAAGGTCTAACCAAGCCAGTCTGGCAACCTGACCCGATAACTGCAACTTATCCTTAGCAACATTTGTATAGTGCTTGCAAACCTCAGTTCCAAAATGACGTGAGCCGGAATGTGAAAGAATGGCAAAATATGATCCTGGTTCCAGATTTAATTGATCGTCCTTATGCTTAATTTCAACAATACCCATATCCACAAAATGATTTCCATGGCCCGAAGTTCCCAACTGCTTGGCAAAGATGTCTTTCAGGGAGTTTACGAATTTTATTTCCCGAAAAATATCACGTTCAAGCAGTTCGTGTTCAATCATATTTTCAAATTTTGAAAATCCGAAACGGGTCTCTTCAAATAAGATCTTGCTGAGTTTATCTTTTTGTGTTTCGATTATTTTTGGGACAAGAGGATAGATAGACATGCACATTCTACATCCAATATCCATTCCAACACCATAGGGTATAACGGCATTGTAAGTAGCAAGCACACCTCCAATGGGAAGCCCGTAACCCACATGTGCATCAGGCATTAATGCACCCTTTACCGAAATTGGTAGCTTCATGGCAGCATCCATCTGCTGAATGGCCTCCCGGTCAATCAGATCTTCACCAAATATTTTATAATATTCAGATTTCATCATTTCTATTCCCCCTTAATTCCAATCTGAGTACGAATGTAAACGGCTAATCTTAAGTTGATTTTAACGCTATTCGTTTTTTTTGTCTAATCGAACGCAACAAGGAATACTTAGACTATTCTTTTAAGCACCTTAGTTGGGGTTAATTATAAATCATCACAAATCAAACATCGGCACCTCCATCAATAAAACCTTGGTATTTGCACTCACCTTAAATTCAACTTTTTGGGTCTCCGTGATGGCAAGACCATCTCTTTTTTCCAATTTATAGTTCTTAATAAAAACCTCACCTTCCAAAACAAAAAGATAGAGTCCATTGCCGTTTTGCTTTATGGTATAGGCACTTTCACTGGCCTCATCGAATTCACCCAAATGAAACCAAGCGTTTTGATGAATCCAAACTCCCTCATCATCTGCATCAGGAGAAAGGATTTGCTTTAAACCATTCACAGATTTAATATCGGCGATTGAAAGCTGGTCGTATCGAGGTTCGACATCTTTTAAATGTGGATAAATCCAAATCTGAAGCAAATTGACTTCCTGATCATCATTGGGATTAAACTCCGAATGAAGAATGCCTGTCCCTGCACTCATCACCTGAATTTCACCAGCTTTAATCACGGCGGTATTCCCCATACTGTCCTTATGCTCAAGTTCCCCTTCAAGTGGAATCGATATGATTTCCATATTGTTGTGAGGGTGTGTGCCGAATCCTTTACCTGCAGCTATTCTATCATCATTCAAAACTCGCAAAACTCCAAAGTTCATGCGGTCGGTATGGTAATAATCTGCAAAAGAAAAGGTGTGATGAGCATCTAACCAGCCGTGATTGGCGTGCCCTCGCGTATTGGCTTTGTGTACAACGGTTTTCATATAGGTCCCTCCAAATTAATCAGTGATGGATAAGTGCTTTCTGATACCTAAGTTACAGTTTTTTTCTTTTTCAGAAGAACAATCACCTGAATTCAAGTTGCAAATACAGTCGGGATAAGAGTCGTACATACAGACGGAAACAAGCAAAACAAACTCAGGAATAAAACCAGACTCGTATTCAAAGAAAGGAAAGCTCATCGCTTTCCTTTTTTTATGCCCAGTTAGCCAATATTTCAATTCAGATTCTTAGTTCTTTTGAGTTTCATCTTAAAAAAGAGCTTCCGCTCGCCGTTTGACCTGTTCCGTTAGCAAACGGAAGGGTCACCACACCGAACGGAGCACTTCCTTGTGCGAACGGAAGGGGTCCCACCGCGTACGGAAGCCTATCCATGCCGAACGGAAGACCTCACCCAGCGCACGGAGATACTAAATTTTCGAACGGAAGGGTATCCTAGCCCAACGTAGCTGCAGAATTTGCTAACGGATAAGATGCAATGCGTAATTGTATTGCTTTCACCTCCTTTGTTAAGGAGGTATACTTAATCCCGAAAATCGGGAGAAGGCGAGGTGGTTTTTGTTTGTCATGCTCCAACCTATGGGCAAGCTGCACATGTCAGGGTATGACTATTCATGTTTATCAAGAATAAAGTGACTTGTCTTTACCTTCGGTGATCTCGCAAGCTCGGTAGCGAGAGCGTGGCAATCTCATAATAAATGTGTTGAGATTCGACTTAAAGCAGTTCAACTATTAAGAGATTACTTTTTGAAAACATATTCTCTAGCATCAATATTCCTAAAGCGAATTTTGGCTTTTTGTGTAAATTGCCATCCTTACAAAACAAACTACAACCTATGCAAAATTTCAAGATAGAAAGCCTGTCTACTGAGCTAGACGACAAAATATTAAACAAAACCAATACTAAGACAAAGCCTTTGGGTTCGTTGGGAATTTTGGAGCGTATTGCTTGCAAAATTGCTAAGATACAGGGGACTTTAAAGCCTGAAATCAAAACACCTACCGTTGTTGTGTTTGCTGGTGATCATGGCATTGCTGACGATGGGGTGAGCTTTTACCCTAAGTCGGTGAGTTACCAAATGCTCTACAATTATATGGGAGGTGGCGCGGCTATCAATGTCTTTTCGCGTCAGCATGGTATCAATTTCAAGGTAGTCGATGCGGGTATCGATCACGATTTCGA
>NZ_JBFFKR010000308.1:0-3651 GCF_041555295.1 Ancylomarina sp.
AGAGACGCAGCACCCTGCTACGTCTCTTCCCATTTATTCTAAAATACATTCGACCTCTTTCTCTTCAACTTTCAGGTTTTTAATTTCATCCTGCTCATTCAGTTCATCCAGATTGACGAGGGTGACATCTTCCTCATATTCCGTTAGTGATTTATAAAAACTATAACACATTACAATCAGAATCAGTGAAAAGGGTATTGCGGTTAAGATCGATGCCGTTTGCAAGGCTGTCAAACCACCTCCAATCAACAGAACTGCAGCAAGTAAACCTTCCATGGATGCCCAGAATATTTTCTGCCCCTTTGGTGCATTATGTCGTCCTCCAGAAGTCAATGTATCGACAACAAATGAACCCGAATCTGAGGACGTAACAAAAAAGCTAGCCACCAAAACAACTGTTATAATCGATGAAAATGTTGTGAATGGATACTGCTCAAGAAGGTGATAGATGGCAGTTGCCACATTATTATTTACAGCTTCTGTGATTGCATGATTTCCGATGAGTTCCTGAAAAATCGCAGATCCTCCGAACACAGTCATCCAAAGCATGGTTAATAGGGTTGGTACCAACATAACACCAAAAATAAATTCTCTGATGGTTCGTCCCTTAGAGATTCGGGCTATAAAAATACCGACAAAAGGCGACCAGGAAATCCACCATGCCCAGTAAAACACAGTCCATGAACTTTGCCAGTGTTTGCCTTCTCCCACCCCGCCAAAAGAATTCGTCCAAAAACTCAAGTCGAAGAAATTACCAATATAATGACCAATATTTTGAATAAAGGATTTGAATATGAAAAGAGTTGGACCAGCGATAAGCATAAATACCAATAAGACAATTGCAAGTCGCATATTCCATTCACTCAACATTCGTATCCCTTTATCTAATCCTAAAATTAGAGATAGCGTTGCAAAAACTGTGATAACAACAATTATAATAACCTGAACAGCATTGCTACTTTCCACTTGGAAAAGGTATTCCAGACCGGCATTAATTTGTTGAGCACCTAAACCCAAAGAAGTCGCCAGACCAAATATGGTTGCTATTACGGAAATAATATCAATCATATCGCCAATTGGGCCATATATTCTGTCCCCCAATATGGGATGAAAGATAGACCGTATGGTCAAAGGCAATTTCTTGTTAAAGGTGAAAAATGCCAAGGCAACCCCAACAATGGCATACAATGCCCAGGCATGTACGCCCCAGTGCAAAAAGGTGATGCCCATTGCTGTTTTTGCAGCCAACACAGTATCTTCACTAGAGCCTAAGAAAGGATTGCTGTTAAAATGAAAGATAGGCTCGGCCACACTCCAAAATAGAAGTCCGATCCCCATACCAGCACTAAAAAGCATGGAAAACCAGCCCACTCGGGAAAACTCGGGCTTGGCATATTTACCACCAATTCTGATTTTAGCATATCTCCCGAAACCAAGATATAATGCAAATACCAATAAGGCATTTACCAGAAGGATGAAGAACCATCCAATTTTATCGGCAACATAGTTTTGAGTATTGGCAAACCATTGTTCCATAGGCTTACCAACGATCAAAGTGGTACTTACCAGTGCCGTTATTATAAGTAAAGAGGTAATAAAAACCGGCCCGTTGGCTTTTATCCCTAAAAATGTTTTTTTGTCACTCCTAATTCTTTCTCTCATCCTATATGATTCCTTATTGATTAAAAGTAGTAGCCTACATTAATATTGAAACGCATCTCCCAGTCGGCGTCAGGGGTTCCTTCAGCCAAAGCATTGGTCCATTCAGATCCCAGCCAAGGCTGATTTTTTCCTGCGGCCAAATCAAAATAAGTATAAATGTTACCTGCTGTAAACATGGCACCCGTTACATTCATCATAGAACTTTCAAAATTGCTCTCGGCCTTATCCATATATCCAAAATCGTTATAGATAACAACACTAGATACTGGTCCCCATTCCAGAGGAATAGAATAACTTAAGCCAAGGGTATATATGCTTGCTTCAGCTGCAACCAAATAAGGTGCACCATAGGCAGTCATGGCAACAACATCATCTCGTTCTCCAACTGGATTCTCAGGACTGTATTTGTAATTGGCTATTTGAGCTTTTACACCAAATTTACCTGCTTTCAATTCGTAATAGGCAGCAAGGGCATAATGGCTTCCTATTTCTTCGGTATCTATATTGTACAGGCCTCCGTATTGTGCAGATACACCCATACGGTGTTTTGCATTTGTATTATTGATTTTATAAGACAAATCTCCATTCAGTTGATTCACCTCTTTATTTCGGAGAATAAGATTCCCATCATTATCCGAACTTGAACCCACATCGTAAGAGTAACGGCTATTGGATACATCTGAATTATTCCCAAATTGAAGTTCTTCCGCATTTTTGAAGAAAGCCAGACTGTAGTCCCACTTTTCTCCTCGATGCGTATACTTTAGTCCCATGTCGTGATCATCTTCTAGACCTACATAGTAGTTTAAGCTAAAGAACCAAGAGTTTGAATTGTATGTTGTAATACCGAAAGGCACTTGAGTCAAACCGAATTGCAATTCGTCATTTTCATTGAAATCGTAGGCAATCCAACCTTGCTTTAACATGGCGCCACCAAAACCTTCTGAATAAAATCTGTATTCAGCATTTAATTTTAAGCCTTTGTATTTTGCTTTGGCATTTAATCGGAATACATCGAAACCCAAATCGCCGCCACGTTTTTGTTGTGCGTCTTTCCAGCTCGAATAATTATAATTGAATCGTAATGCTCCGCCAATTTCAACAAGAGGTTTCTCCTGTGCATGCACGGAAAAAGTGGACATAAGGAAACAGATCCCCAGCCACGTTTTTAAATAAAACATAAATGTAAATTAGATGAATATCACATGCTAAATAATGGGTGCATGCATTGGGTATCCGTATTAAAACGGATATTAAAGGATGCTTAATTGTAGCATGGAGGGAGGAATTTATCGGACAGTATTCTGAAAATAAGAAACTGAAAGCTATAGATTCTGGTATTCCTTTTATCGTGAAGTTCACTTGGTTTTAATCCCATAGCGCGCAAAAGTAGTTATTAATTACTTACCTCCCAATATAATTAATTGTTTGTAAACATGTTCCATTTCGAAATAAACTAACACCCATTTCCTTACTGTTATACTGAGCCATTACTATACTCTGATAGAAAGTTAAATGATGGAGGTTTAAGTTAGCTTTTATATGGTGAAATAAAAGATCTTGTAACTTGAGCAGAAGCTTAGATTATTAGAAAAGCAAAAAGCATTTCTTGAAGCTCAAGCAGATCTTTTATATCGAAAAGCCGTTCTTTTTGATATGATGATTGATATGGCTGAAAAAGAGTTTCATATTCCTATTCGAAAAAGGACTCACCCTAACAATAGACCGCAGCCGCTAAGAATGAATGAATGGAATATTAAAGCAGGAATTTTATTAGAACACTATTAGGTAAAACTACCAGTAATGAAAGAGTTAATAAAAGACAGTGTAAGAAAACAGAACCCATTAAGACCTCATTGGTCTTGTTACATGATGATTCCATGACAAGTTCATAAATAACGAGATCTTAAGATCAAAAACTATATAAAAAAACAGATCCTGTCAAACTTAAGTCTGACAGGATCTGATAATACTCTATTTTAGTCTAAT
>NZ_JBFFKR010000309.1:0-3622 GCF_041555295.1 Ancylomarina sp.
CGAGTTCTCCATTCTTCGTGAATAACACCACGCTCGTTGTCAATTTCTTCGCCATCCAGACTTAGATAATTTGACCAGTCGTGCAATACCAATAGGGCAGAGTCCAAAAGTTCTGCATTTGACGTTGGCACGTTGCTAAGGTTGTAAACGGTTTCGTCAACGTTGGTATATGCATTGATGTTTCTACCGAAAGCAATACCATATTTTTCAAGATAGTTGAGAACCCCTTTACCAGGGAAATTTTTTGTTCCGTTAAAGGCCATATGCTCTAGGAAGTGAGCCAGACCATTTTGTTCGTCGTTTTCGAGGATTGCACCTACATTCTGAACAATGTAGAAGCTAGCTCGATCTTTTGGCTCTTCGTTGTGGCGAACGTAGTACGTTAAACCGTTTGCTAATTTCCCAGTTCTGACGTTGGGATCCATAGGGATTTTTCCGTCTAAGGCCGGTGCTTTTTGTGCTGATAGCATACTGGTGCTTGTCAGTATTAATGCACTACCTAGGCAAATTTTACCAATTAAATTCATAGTTATTTGTTATTTTATTTGAGTTAGTTGTATTCGGTTGAAAACATAATCGGAATACGTACCCAAGATAATTAAATAATAATATGTTATGAATATTTGTTTGTATTGTTAAGTTATTTTAACAATTGTAAAATTATTGCTCAAGCTTACTCTTTGTTTTACTACTTGTTGTGTTTAGTGTTGTAAAGTCTTTTAAATATAGTTTTTTGCGATGTTGTGTATCTAAATAGATATTGTTTTAATGAATATATATTGGTCTGGTTTGAAAATCGTTTTTTTAGAATAGCTTTTTGAGTTTTACATATGCTGATCGTTAAAATTCTTCTACTTTTGTTGGGTTCCATAAAAATAGTTGTACATGTATCTCTCGAAAAAAAAGAATTGGAGTCTCTTTTGCTTACTCCTTATTTTATTTGTTAGCCAGTCTCAGGCGCAATTTGTTGATTCTAATCAAAGCAAAGCTTCTTTCCAAAATGAATCTGAACGCTTAAACCCACGTTTGGAAAAAGAAGTCTTCTCAAAGAAAAACCTTCTGGTTTTCGGCGGACTTTTAGGATCAGCCTTTTTACTGGATGAGCTGGTTAAAGATGGTATGACTCATAATCAAAAGGGTTTTATTGATGGTTTTACGGATATTTCTAATGAGTTTGGAGAAAAAAAATATCTGGTACCTGCTACACTGGCTACTTGGACTATTGCGATAGCCATTGAGGATGAACGACTGGCTACAACGACTATGAATTCCGCAAAGGCTTTGATTTATGGGGCGGTTTTAACAGAGAGTATCAAATTTATTGCAGGACGTTCGCGTCCTGATATGAATAAAGGATCTATGCATTTCGATGCTTTTAATGGGAGAGGAAACAACACTAAATCTTTTCCATCAGGACATGCATTTGTGGCATGGTCTGTTTTCACACCTTTTGCGCAAGAATACAGCAAGTGGATCTATGTGATTCCTGCTGGTGTTAGTTTGGCTAGAGTGTACCGCAATCGGCATTGGTTTTCCGATGTGGTTTTAGGTGGTGGAATAGGTTACTTTGCTGGGCTTTACTTCCACAAAAGGAAGAATCAAAAAATTCTATTCAATGGAAATGGCATTGTGATTAAATTCTAAATGTTGAATGTCATGTTCTAGGTTGGAACTTATGTGTAAATTCCAACCCGTTTGATTTTAATCCGAAAATATATAAAAATGAGTGTAGCTAAAGTTTTGAAAAGTTTCCCAAAAACGTTTTGGGTTGCAAATACAATTGAACTATTTGAGCGTTGGGCCTGGTATGGTTTCTTTATGCTTTTTGCCAATTACCTAACTGGGTCGTCGGATGCAGGAGGTCTTGAATTTACCCAATCGGAAAAGGGAATGATTATGGGTATAGGTACGGGAATTCTTTACTTTTTACCAGTCGTTACAGGATCCATTGCCGATAAATATGGTTATAAAAAGGTTTTGTTGTTATCCTTTATCATTTATATAACGGCCTTTATACTTTTGCCACAACTGGATACCTTTACTGGAGTTTTCATTGCCTATCTTTATTTGGCATTGGGTGCAGCGCTGTTTAAGCCTATTGTATCGGCAACGGTTGCTAAAACAACCAACGACGAGAATGCGTCCATTGGTTTTGGCATCTTTTACATGATGGTGAACATTGGTGCCTTTTTCGGGCCATTAGTCACTCTATTATTTAAAGGTTCTCAGCTGATTTTTTATATATCGGCAGCTATGATCTTAGTTAATTTTATTCTTTTGCTATTTTTTGATGAGCCTAAAACAGCCGAAGAGAAAAAAGAGTCAGCAGCTTATAGTTTGTGGAACTTGATTCAGACTTTGATCGTATCGACTCTGATATTCATGTCGCTATTCGGCATTTTTCTAGTGATTTGGTTGTTAGAACGTCCGCTGTTTATTGTGCGTTTATTCTTCCCTTATGGCGAACAGTTGGCTTTCAGATGGGCTAAATTTGTTAATTTGATGCCAATTGGAGAATCAAATAAATCTGTTTTTAATAACACAACAAGCATATTTAAGGATACTAAGTTTATCACCTTCCTGGTGATTGTGTCAGGTTTTTGGACCATGTATTTGCAACTGTTTTTCACCTTACCAGTGTTTATTGCTCAGTGGGTTGATACCTCAAGTGTTTACAGCTTTTTTAGCGAATACATGCCTTTCTTTAGCGATAACTATGGTATGGCAAACGGACAAATGGAGGCGGAGTTTATCACCAATTTCGATGCGATGTTTATTATCATCTTCCAGATTGTGGTTTCCTCCATTGTGATGAGAATGAAACCGCTGAGTTCAATGATGGTAGGTTTCTTGGTTTGTGCTATTGGTATGACACTTACTTTAATGACTCAAAATGTGATGTTCACTATAGGAGCCATGTTTATTTTTGCAGTTGGCGAAATGGCGGGCTCTCCTAAAATTACCGAATACATTGGTCGTATTGCACCATCCGATAAGAAAGCCATTTATATGGGGTATTCTTTTATTCCTGTATTTATTGGTAATGTATTGGCGGGTATCATTTCTGGTGATGTTTACCAGAAAATTTCGGATAAGGTTGAGTTTGTAAAAGCAGAGGCAGTAAGTCTTAATTTATCGATTCCAACAGGTCTTTCGAATAATGCTTATTTTGATTCTGTGGCAGAAAAAATGAATATGAACAGCATTGAACTGACGCATCATCTTTGGGAAAAATATAACCCTTCACAGATTTGGTATGTTATCTTCTCGATTGGTTTGATTGCTGTTGTGGCTTTATTCCTTTACGATCGCTTTCTGATTAAGAGCGATGCTGCCAAATAGGATGATCTAAAATCACAAGACAGAAAAAGAGCTTTGATCCATCGATCAAAGCTCTTTTTTAGTTGAATAAATACATTGTCCTCTTTTGTGAATCAGGACGACCGATGACGTTTTTCAAGTAATCTTTCTTCTCGTCAAGCACCCCATTTTTTTGAATATAGGCCCTGCTTAAAGGCATGCAAGTCCCCCATGAGTAGCTGGGGCTGCAATCTTCATTGTCTACTACGCGAATCAAGGTGTGGTATTCACTGATGATAAGACAATGTTTAAAGCTTTTAGC
>NZ_JBFFKR010000310.1:0-3597 GCF_041555295.1 Ancylomarina sp.
AGATACAGTCATCCCCATGGTGGTCACCAATACGAGCAGGGCTAAAATAATATGACTGATCTTTTTCAACATTATCTTTAGATTCTTTTTACAAATATAGGCTAAGATAAATAAATCAAGGGTTAATGAGATGTTAATTCTTCTGACAAACCAATCAAGCCTGATTTACAGAATAAGAAAAAGATGCTCTAGATAGGTCATTACTATCCAGAGCATCTTTCTAAACTGAATCTTTAAAATAAACCGACAGCAAAAGTCAAATAAAAGCTTCTTCCAGGCGCGTAGATAGCTTGTTGACTTCCTTTTACCGATCGGTTAAGATGTTCGTAATACGCCTCATCAAAAACATTACGCACACCTGCTATCAGTTGCGTTTTATCATTGAATGAATAGGCGGCTTTAAAATCTAACAAACTAAAGGCTGGACTTACCGTTTCACCAAAGTCTGAAGAAACCCGATTTTGTTTGATAACATGACGCATCATAAATTCTGGATGAAATTTCTCTTTAAAAAAATGCCCTCCAAGTGCATATCTCAAATCAAGAGGCGGTATTTCTGCTAAGGCCTGATTCTTATCCTGATTCTTGCCATATGTATAGGCCACATTTGCCTTGTGATAAACCATAGGGCAAATCTTTTGATACCATGAAAGTTCAAAGCCTCGCATGATTGCTTTATCGATATTGACGTATTGCTTTACACCGGGAGCAGTCGCCATTAAAGGTGTCAAATCCGTTCTGATTTCTGAGCTCACATAGTCTCTAAGGTAAGATGTGAACAGGTTTACAGACAGCTCTGAGTCCTCTCTTTTCCAGGTGAAATTATAGTCTAGCTGATAATTCACTTCCGATTTCAATTTCGTATTCCCAATTCGCTCATAAGGATCTCGATCAACAGGAAGATAGTTTATAAAACGTTCAGTTAAACTACCAGATCGCTCTGCTCTGCCTAACCATAAACCCATTCTAACTTCTTTAGAGATATCATGACTCGCCCCTACACTAAAAGATATGTTTAACTTATCCGATGGGTCTTCCTTATTGGTATTAACAAACTTTATCGCTTTATCACGACTCTCCGCTTGATTAAATTCCAGACGTGTTGAGGCAACAAAATAGACCTCATCCCAGGAAAAATGAGATTCTGCGAATAAACCAAACTTTCTAATACGGCTATCTTGCCAAATATTATCCCAAATGGTATTGCCAGTCATCGGCCCCATTAACATTTCACGAGAACGATTGCCTTCTGCTTCTTCCGATTTAAAATCGATTCCTGTAAAAAGAGAGCTCTTCTTAAATTCAAAACTTGCTTCGCTACGAGCACCATAATTCTTAGTTTTTGCCTTAGTAATAGCATTTACCATACGTGGATTTAATTCTTTCCCCAAATTATCCATGGTATGATCAACAAAAGAGCCATAAAATGATGTGGAAAGAAAACTTAGAGATGAGTTTTTAAAATTTATCTTGTGCTGAAGGTTCATCAGCCAAGTATCGTCCTCGCGTAAATCCATATTCAGTGCCGGAAAGTCGACATTTTCAGCATAGTTATTATTAGCTGCAAGCTTTAAACTTTGTTGGCTTGATAATTTAAAGACAGAACTCAGACCTATATTTCGACGATTGAAACCAGAAGGAATCGTATTCCCATCTCCATCCTCATAGTCATCCCCCTCATTGTATGCAGCTAATAAATTTATATTAAAGAACTCCCCTTTAATTCCAGCAAGAGCTTCTGTACGCTTAATATTTCCATTGCTCTCATAACTTCCACTAGCTCTTCCATACAGTTTAGTTGTATCGGTAAAAGTAACTGGTGACGATTTAAAATGAATTGTTCCACCAAAAGCATTCCCAAAACGAAGAGAATGCGGCCCTCTAATAATTTCAACTTGATCAACCATTGCCAATGGAATCTGACTGGCTGGAGGATCCATACGGTTTGGACAAGCAGCTGTAGCCGACAAACCATTATCCATTACGATATTCAGCTGATCGTATTTAAACCCACGCATAACCGGGTCGAAGCCATAAGCACCACTCTTTCGTATGCCACCGATAAAAGCATTCTGGCTCAAAAAATCACCTGCATCATGTGAGAGTTTATCGCTATTATTCACTTTTACCATATGACTATCGCCTTTTCCATTGCTTCTGGCAATTACCGTGGCTGGCATCAAAGAAATATAGGATTCACTTAAGTTGAGAACACCTGATTTGAGCGCACTAAGTACCGCTTTATTATCAATTTCAATTTTCCCATAATTGACATGAGAAATCAGCAAAGTAGCATCAGCAATGGGTTGAATAGAAATGAGCCCCTCTTCACTAGATATCCCTTTCTGATTATGATATAAAAAATGAGCATTAGAAATTGAATGACCTGTCGTCTTATCTTGAAGTCTTATAGTTTTTTGTGCATAAGCTTGCATACTTATGATAAGAGAATAGAGTATTATAATATTTTTCATTTATTTAGAATTTTAAACTTTGGTCAGATAGTAGTTGCCATAAGGATTAGATTTTTATGTGTAGAAATATTCTGTATGGCTCGTTTCATCTTCGATTTATTTCATCCACAACATAACACCCGAGCATACCGATTCTTAGAATCGGCAAAACTGAAAGCTTTAGATACCAGGCTATGGAAGGTTGTGTCAAATAAAATTGAGTTTAAATCAAGGTCTAAATTATCCAGACCTGATTTTAAGGTATTGAATTCGTGGGGGATGAAAAATGTCATAGTAATATAGAGAAGGACAGAACTGATTATACACTAGATAATCATTCTCCACAACTTTTAAATTGGGTCTCTGAAGATCTAGTAAGCCAATAGGTATTATGAGTTCAAATACCTTCTTAACTAATATTTTTTCTTTAGATGACTTCTCATCTTCATTTTGCTCTAATTGCTTTTCTAAATGACAACAGCCATTACATTCCAATTCAGGTTTATCCTTATTGGTACAAATTGAAGCATAATAATCCTGATTCAAGCTAAAGTTCAAGCGAATGATAATTTGCTCAAAGCTTTGTATCGAGAATAGAACAAGCAATAGATATACAAGCAGTTGTTTCAAAAGAAAATTTGAATGATTGAATAATTAAAGATACTAAGCTTTCTTTTGAACAAAAAATAAACTCATACTATCATGATTATAATAAAACTTTGTATTAATAAAACACGAAGAAATCTACTGCCTCAATATTGTCACATATCTCTAAAAAACATTGAACTGCAAAACGGTGTTAAACTTTTCACAATGTTTATATTTATTAAAACACAGCTAGTTTACTATAAATCAAACACTCATGATAATGCTTATGCATCCAATAAAATTATTAGTTTTCTGCATCTAAAGTGTGGGGGAAAATGGGTATGTTTATAAAAGGTATAACCTTTCCCATTAAGCTTATGACAAAACAAAATACCACTCCAAATTCAAAATATAATTTTCCTGATACAACTGTATCCAAATGGCAAAAATTAATTGATTTACTGTGTAATACATTTAACCTACCTGCAACGCTTATCTCGGTATTAGATGGCGAAAGCATAGAGGTTTTTGCCACAAGTGAAGTGAAAGAGAATCC
>NZ_JBFFKR010000311.1:0-3553 GCF_041555295.1 Ancylomarina sp.
CATTATAAAATAAATCGGTGAATGCTACATTAGCACCTTGCTTTGCAAACTCAATTGCAACTGCTTTACCAATACCGCGAGAAGCTCCGGTAATAATCGCTGTTTTTCCTTCTAATAACTTCATTTCAGAATATTTTAGCTATGAGATAACTTATTGATATTAAGTGTGATTTTCTCAGACTTAATCAATTAAACACCACAATCGTGATGTCGTCGATCTCAACAATTAAAAATAATTACAATTTAATAAGTTGATCTTCCAGTTCTTAACTGGAACCTAAAGATCGTGTATGTCCCTTGATTTCTCAAAATTTGACCAACAAATATAGAATATTTTAAGCAAAACTTACCTTACTTAATTCGAACAGATAGCTAAATAGCTCGTAGTTCTTTAAAAACAAGTTAGTTTCAAAGCTAATTCAATACGTATTTTTATCTCTATTACGCTTATTGAAATTCTTTTTTCATATATGCTGTATTTAAATCTATTATTATTAATTTTGCAAACTGATAATTGATAAGTTTCTGGGAGTCGACAATATCCCTAAAAGGGTGATTTTAAAGCAGAAACACAATTCTATTTTGACAGTTCTTTCATTTGCAGAGTACTGACATATATGTTTTTAATTGCCTCTCTCCTACTTATTTGGAGACATAAGAGCTAAAATAAAAGATTTTCGTTTAATGATCACAGTTTCAAATCTATCCATTCAGTTTGGTAAGCGTACCCTTTTTCAGGATGTTAACTTAAAATTTACTCCAGGAAACTGTTACGGTATCATAGGTGCCAATGGTGCCGGTAAATCAACTTTCTTAAGAATTCTTTCAGGTGACTTAGATTCTACATCAGGTCGCGTTGCTATGGAACCGGGCGAACGTCTGGCTGTATTAAAACAGGATCACTATGGATTCGATGAATTCAATGTACTTGATTCTGTAGTTGCCGGACACACTGAGCTGTGGGCAATTATGCAAGAAAAGAATAACCTATATGCTAAACCAGATTTTTCTGAGGCAGATGGTATTAAAGCTTCTGAGCTTGAAGAAGAGTTTGCCGAAATGGGCGGATGGAATGCAGAAAGTGATGCTGCTGAACTTTTAAGTGGTTTAGGGATTAAGGAAGCGCTTCATTTCAAAATGATGTCGGAATTGAGTGGTAAGGAAAAGGTGCGTGTGCTTTTGGCTCAGGCTCTTTTTGGTAATCCTGATAACTTGCTTCTGGATGAGCCAACCAATGATCTTGACCTTGAAACAGTGATGTGGTTGGAAAACTACCTTGCTAATTTCAACAATACCGTAATTGTAGTATCTCACGACCGTCACTTCCTGGATTCAGTTTGTACGGATATTGTAGATATCGATTTTGGTAAAGTAAAAATGTTCTCTGGTAACTATACTTTCTGGTACGAATCATCTCAGCTAGCTGCTCGCCAGCAAGCCAATCAGAATAAAAAGGCTGAAGAGAAGAAAAAGGAACTTCAGGAATTTATTGCGCGCTTTTCTGCCAATGTTGCTAAGTCTAAGCAAACGACTTCTCGTAAGAAGATGATTGAAAAATTGAATATCGATGATATTCAGCCATCGACTCGTCGTTACCCAGGTATCATATTCCCACAGGAACGTGAAGCTGGTGATAGAATTTTCTCTTGCATGGGATTGAGCAAGCGAATTGAGGATGATATCCTATTTAAGGATGTTGAATTCACAATCGAAAAAGGCGAAAAAGTTATTTTCTTATCTCGCGATCCTCGTGCCATGACTTCATTGTTCGATATTATCAATGGCGAAGACAAAGCAGATTCTGGTTCATTCGAATGGGGTGTGACGATTACTCCAGCTTATTTACCTGTTGATCACAATTCTTTCTTTCAAGGTGAGATCACTCTTAAAGATTGGTTAGCTCAATATTCACCAGATACTTCTGAGATTTTCTTGAGAGGCTATTTAGGTAAGATGTTGTTCTCGGGTGAGGATATTTTCAAACAATCAAATGTTCTTTCAGGAGGTGAAAAAGTACGTTGTATGATTTCAAGAATGATGTTGAAAAATGCCAACCTTCTGGTTTTAGATACACCTACTAACCACTTGGATCTTGAGTCAATTCAGTCGTTTAACAATGCCTTGATCAACTATGGTGGTACAATTATGATGTCGTCTCATGACCACGAGTTTATTCAAACCATTAGTACTCGTATTATCGAGTTAACACCTAATGGAACTATAGATAAGTTGATGGAATATGACGAATATGTAACTAGCGATAAGATTAAAGCTCTTCGCGAAGAAATGTATAAGTAAACCACACATTATATATATTTATCCCCCTTAGTTTCATTGCTGAGGGGGATTTTTTTGCACCCAATCTTTTGACGAAAATAGTTATTTTCTTAGCTATCTTTAAAACAGATTAACACCTCATATATAATTATATATACTTTATCCTTTCGACTCAAATGACCATTACTAATGTAATTAAAGTTCCCAAAAGCGCTCTATACGCTTCGATTGTTCTTTTAGATATATAGCCTTCTTGTTGCCTTTCTAACTTATTCCAAATAAAGTGAATCTATTAACAGATGGATTCAATTATAAAAATCTAAAAAATAACTTCTAAGATTTATTAAAACTTCATAATATAGAAATTGTCTAAGCTTTCTTTAAACTATTGAGCCGTTTATAAGAGATAGGCTTGTCCAACTGGTAATTGTATACTATTCCAACCAATAAAGCTGCCAAAGTTATGAGAGGTGACTCTGTAAGGACCTCTAGTACAAAAATCGATCGCATTATTATCTTAAGACAAGTTCATTTTACTCAAAAAAAAGCTCATCATATAAAAGAAATCGACTTGTAATTTTTGCTGTATCTATAAATTTTATTGCTGCCAAGTGCTTAGAAAGGCTAACAAGTTGAAGATTGTTTTCATGTGCATCGATTGGTACGTAATGTAAAACAAGAGATTCGAATAAAATATAGCTAAAATGTCTTATCCATTCAGCCAATTTTCGCAAATTCTATTTGATAGATAATTCTCGCTTAGACCTTATATAAATAACAATTTTAGACATCTCACGACCAACACGTTTATTAATTTTTAACTAAAAGTATGTATTTTGGCTTACTTCTTATAAAACAGAAATAAAGGTAGAGCTTGTATGGTGTATAGGCTAAATCTTACGCTATACAAATCTAATTCCCCATATATGATTAAAAATTTACGCCCCCTTTCCCCAGCTCGTTTAAGGCTATATGAGAGCCAGAAAACTCAATATGTAACACTTCCTATAAATAGTAATTATCTAAATCCCGTTGAAATGTCTCTAGGGATAAACACCATGACACATGATATCACTGTTAAGCATAGCAGTGGTTCATTCAATTGACTGCAGCGATAAGTGCTCCAGATTCCCGCGAGTTTAAAAGACTATGACAACAGATTAGGAAAATATATTAGGCATGAAGAAAACAATGGCACTCATCATTTTGATGATCTTAAATTCAATAATAATTGGGTTAAAGGCACAAAATTCGACTATAGACAGTCTTAAAAACC
>NZ_JBFFKR010000312.1:0-3546 GCF_041555295.1 Ancylomarina sp.
AAGACGGTAAAATAATTAAGAGCTATGAATTAAGAATTATGATTTCGATAGTTGTCGGGAAATAATTATGAGCATCTCGTTCATCGAGCGGAGATGTAGAAATGAATAATTACGGTTTTTGAATTTTAACCTTTTGTCCTTAGAAGTATGCTATTAAATTGCCATTCATATTACAGTTTCAAATACGGGACACTTTCGGTTGAAGACCTTTTAAAAGAAGCATCAACCGGCAAGCATACTGCCATTGCTTTAACAGATATTAATAATACGGCTGTAAGCCTCGATTTTGTAAGACGAGCAAAAGAGTTTGGAATTCGTCCTGTAGTTGGTGTTGACGTTCGAAATGGAATGGAACAGCAATATGTGCTGTTGGCTAAAAATGCTAAAGGGTTTTGTGAGATTAATGAATTTCTAAAGCCACATTTGCACAATGATATCCTATTTGAAAAAGATGCACCTGTATTAGACAATGTCTTTGTGGTTTATCCTTTTCAATCTGAACTAAGAGAGCTTAAAGAACATGAATATCTGGGAGTAAGCTCAAAGAACTTGCCGTATTTACCTTTTACGAAATGGAAAAATCATCAGGATAAGTTAGTGGTTTTACAAACTGCGAGCTTTCGAAATAAGCGAGATTACAACATACATCGATTATTAAGGGCGATTGATAAAAACACGCTTTTGAGTAAGCTTTCAAAACAAGAGCAAGCTGATTTTGGAGATCAATACAGAAGTCAGGCAGACGTGTTGGAATTGTATAAAGCATATCCGAAACTGATTGAGAATACTGAAAATTTGCTATCGGCTTGTAAGATGAGTTTTGAGTTTGGTACCAATAAGAATAAAAAACGATTTACGAATTCGGAAGAGGATGATTTCAAGTTGTTAAGACAACTGGCCTGTGATGGTTTGCAGTATCGGTATCAGAACGTGACAGACGAGATTCTTGACCGAATGAATAAGGAATTGAAGGTCATTCGGGAACTAAATTTCTGTTCCTATTTTTTGATTAATTGGGACTTAGTGTGCTATGCGCAAAGTCAGGGCTATTATCATGTTGGTAGAGGAAGTGGAGCGAATAGTCTGGTCGCTTACTTGTTAAAAATCACCAATGTTGATCCCGTTGAATTAGATCTTTATTTTGAACGATTTATTAACCCTTTCCGAACCTCTCCGCCCGATTTTGATATCGACTTTTCATGGACCGATAGAGATGATGTAACGCGATACTTGTTCGATAAATATGGGTGGGATAAGGTGGTTCTGCTTGGAAACTTTATTACTTTCAATCACAAATCAGCTTTCCGGGAAATTGGTAAGGTGTTTGGTTTGCCCGATGAAGAGATTGTTCGTCTGCAAAAAAATCCAAATCCTGATCAGGCTGATGAGTATGGGAAATGGGTGATTCGTTACAGTCAATATATTGCTGGTTTTCCGAGTCAAAATAGCATCCATTCAAGTGGCATTTTAATCGCAGATGCGCCGATAAGTCAATATTCAGCGACTGAACTTTTACCAAAAGGTTTCCCTTCAACCCAGTTCGATATGTATATAGCTGAGGATTTGGGTTTGCATAAGTTTGACATTTTGAGCCAGCGAGGTTTGGGTAAAATTAAAGACACCTTAAGCATCATCAAGCAAAATCATGGATTGGATATAGACATTTATGATACGAAACTATTCATGGAAGATGTGCGTGTAAAAAGCATGCTTAAAAAAGGACAAGCCATTGGTTGTTTTTATGTGGAGTCACCAGCAATGCGTATGCTTTTAACTAAGCTTAAAGCTGAGGATTACAAGCGTTTGGTGGCTGCCAGTTCTATTATTCGCCCGGGTGTGGCTAAAAGCGGTATGATGCGAGAATATATTATCCGTTTTCAGAATAAGGCTAGGAGAGAACAGGCGCGAAAGGAATTACCCGAACTCTATAAAATATTGGAAGAAACCTATGGCGTGATGGTTTATCAGGAGGATGTGATTAAGGTGGCTCACTACTTTGCAGGACTGACTTTGGATGAGGCTGATGTTTTGCGTCGAGGCATGTCGTGGAAGTTTAAGCAGAGAAATGAGTTTGGAAAAGTCAAAGATAAATTCTTTTCCAATTGCAAAACTAAAGGATATGCTGATGTGCTTGTGACAGATATTTGGAGACAGATTGAAAGCTTTGCCAATTATGCTTTTGCGAAAGGACATTCAGCCAGTTATGCGGTGGAGAGTTTTCAGGCGCTTTATTTAAAGGCCTATTACCCTTTGGAGTATATGGTTGCCACATTAAATAACGGTGGTGGTTTTTATTCAGCACAATTGTATTTGCACGAAGCTACTATGCATGGTGCAGATATTCAAGTGCCTTGTGTGAACCGATGTGTTTGGAAAAATACGATTCAGGATAAAACCATATGGCTGGGTTTCTATTTGTTAAGAGATCTGGAAAAAGGCACAGGTAAAGCTTTGATTAAGGAAAGGGAGGTGAATGGAGAATTTGCGAATTTGCGTGATTTTATCAAGCGTTGTCCCATTAGTTTGGAGCAGTTGGTCATTTTAATACGGATTGGAGCTTTCCGATTTACAGGTCAGGATAAAAAGGAGCTCTTGTGGGATGCGCATTTTTTATTGGGACACAGCAAGAAAACGAAACCTGAGAAAACGCTTTTCCAAACTGAAGTGAAAGAATTTCAGCTTCCAAAATTGTGGAGACATAACTTAGAGGATGCTTTTGACGAACAGGAATTACTGGGCTTATCGGTACAATCACCTTTTAAACTGCTAAAAGATGAACTGTCGTCCGATTTAAAGGCTTGTCATTTACCACGATTGATCAATCGTTATATTCGTATTGTTGGCTATTTAATTCATCGTAAACCGACCAGAGCCAGTAATGGTAAGCTGATGTATTTTGGAACCTGGATCGATTTGGATGGTCATTGGTTGGACACAGTTCATTTTCCCCCGGCAGCCATAGCATATCCTTTTCGAGGGCCTGGTTGTTACCTTATAGAAGGAAAGGTTGTTGACGAGTATGGCTTTCTAAGTATAGAAGTCTCTAAGATGGAACGAATGGCCAATTTGAGTATAGAAGATGTTGCAAATCAATAGTCAAGCCGATTGCAGTCATAAAACCACCTCAGTCAGCTTTCTGCTAATTGAGGTGGTTTCGTTTAAGGACGATATAAAAAGGGAAAATTGATATGAATCGATTATCCCTTTTTTTTAAACACTAAGTAGAAGTATTCTATTTTACATTCCTATATGAATATACAAATGTTAGTTATATTGTTTATTACATTCTTTTCATAAATTTGATCTCATGTTAATTTAAAAATGAAAGAGTATGTGGAATAAAATCAAACAAGCAAAGTATTTACTTTTAGGTCAATATTTCCTGCTAGGAATTATTTTAGGTGTATTTGTCTATCAATTCTTAACCCAATCTTTATTAAATCAGAGTATTGATTTGAGATTGCTCTTTGATAAAGAAACAATAGGATTCCTTATTGCATGCTTAGTCGGAGGCATTTCAGGAGGTATGGTTTTTATTATCATCTC